>DASTUJ010000071.1 GCA_035759705.1 Actinomycetota bacterium
CCAGCGCTGCGGCGGCGTTGGCGAATTCGCCCTCCCAAAAGGCCAGGCTGCGGCCGACGTGGTTCTCCCACAGGCGGGACTGCGACTCGTCGACCCCCAGCGACACCGAGGCCCCGATGGTGGTCTCCACCCAATCCTCTCGCTGGCCGAGGTGGTACATGCCGTGGCCCATCTCGTGCAGGGTGGCGAGGATCGCCTCCTTGGGGTCGTCGGTCCGGACCCGGGTGGTGACCCGGGCGTCCCGGGGGCCCACACCCGAGGTGAACGGGTGGGCCGACAGATCGAGGCGGCCGGCCTCCATGTCGTAACCCATGCGGCCGAGGAGGCCGGCACAGTACTTGATGACTGCGTCCGCGTCGTAGGGCCCCGCCGGCAGGGTCCGGGTGCCGTCCTCCTTCTCCGCAACCGCTTCGAGGGTAGGCGTGATGCCGGCGGTGACGGAGTCGAACATCGGCTGCAACTGCTCGGCAGTTGCGCCCCGCTCGAACAGGTCCAGGTGGGCGTCGTAGGGCTCTCTGGCGTAACCGAGGTGCTCGGCCTGCTGCGCCTTCAGATCCAGCATCCGCTGGAGGAGGGGCTCGAAGATCGAAAAGTCGTCGGCAGTGCGTGCCTGTACCCAAGCCGTCTGGGACCTCGAAGCCATCTCGGCCATCTCCCGGACCAGCGCCGGGGGCAGCTTGACCGCTTTGTCCCGTGACCGTTTCGCCAGGTCGACCATGGCCCGGCGCTCGGCGTCCAGGTCCTGCCGGCCGAGCTCGTCGATGAGGTCGCCGTACTCGGTGCTGGTCAGCCGCTCGTGCTCGATTGAGGCCAGGGTGCCGGTCGCCGCCGCGCGCCCGGGGGCCGCCTTGGGCGGCATCAGGGTCTGCTCGTCCCAGCCCAGCAGGCCGGCGATGCTCTCCAGGTGGCGCAGCTCACGCATGCGGGCGCTGAACTTCTCCCAGGCGTCTTCGCTCATTGGCCCAGCTTACTTAGAAGTGGCGGAGGCGCAGAGCGTTGGCCACCACGCTGACGCTCGAGAACGCCATCGCGCCGGCGGCGATACCCGGCGAAAGCTTGCCGAAGGCCGCGAGCGGAATCGCGGCCACGTTGTAGGCGAAGGCCCAGAACAGGTTCTGGTGGATGACCCTCAGCGTCTTGCGGGCCAGCCCGATCGCGGCCGGGATTCGGGTGGGGTCGGCGCTGATCAGCGTGATGTCGGAAGCCTCGATTGCCACGTCTGCTCCGGTGCCGATTGCGATTCCGAGGTCCGCCTGGGTCAGGGCGGGGGCGTCGTTGATGCCGTCGCCGACCATGGCGACGATCTTGCCCTCGGCCTGGAGCCGGCGGATCTCGTCGACCTTCCCGCCGGGCAGAACTCCGGCGATCACCCGGTCGATCTTCACCTCGCGGGCGATGGCCGAGGCCGCGACGTGGTTGTCCCCGGTGATCATCGCCACCTCGACGCCCGCCTTCTTCAGCTCGGCAACCGCCTCGATGGACCCCTTGCGGAGGCGATCGGACAGAGCTACCAGGCCCCGGGCCTCGCCGTCCCAGCCGACCGCAACGACGGTTTTGCCCTGCTCCTGCAGCGCCCGGGCCCGGTCCTTCAGCTCCTCGGACCGAAGCAGCCCCCGCTCCTGGAGCAGCAGCGCCTTGCCGACTACCACCTCGCCGCCGCCGATCACACCGTGGACCCCGAATCCCGTCGACGACCGGAATTCGGTGACCGGCAAAAGGGTGAGCCCCCTCTCGTTCGCCGCCGCAACCACCGCCCGGCCGATCGGGTGCTCGGACCCCGACTCAACCGAGGCTGCCCGCACCAGGACATCGTCCTCGGTCAGGTCCGCGGTGGTCACCACATCGGTGACGGTCATCCTGCCTTCCGTAAGCGTGCCGGTCTTGTCGAGCACCACGGCGTCCAGCTTCCCGGACCTCTCGAAGACCTCGCCGCCCCGGATCAGCACGCCCATCTCGGCCCCCCGTCCGCTGCCGGCCATGATCGCTGTCGGCGTAGCCAGGCCCATGGCACACGGGCAGGCGATTATCAGGACTGCGATCGAGGTGATCAGGGCCAGCTCGGCACTCCCGGAGGACAGATACCAAGCGGCAAAGGTAGCGAGGGCGATCACCAGCACGACCGGGACGAACACCCCGGCGACCCTGTCGGCCAGCCGCTGGACCGGCGCCTTGGAACCCTGGGCCTGCTTGACCAGCTCGACGATCTGGGCGAGGGCCGTCGCAGTCCCCACCCGGTTGGCAACCACCTCGAGCCGGCCCTGCTGGTTGAGGGTGCCGCCGAAAACCTCGTCGCCCTGGACCTTGTCGACCGGGACCGGCTCACCGGTCAGCATCGACTCGTCCACGGCGCTGCTTCCGCTCATCACGGTTCCGTCGACGGCGACGCGCTCACCGGGGCGGACCACCAGGACATCGCCCGGCATGACCCGCTCCACCGGCACGGTGACCTCCTCGCCGTTGACCAGGCGAGTGGCGTTCTTGGCCCCCAGCTCCACCAGACGGGCGATGGCCCCGGAGGTCTGGCCGACGGCCCGGGCCTCGAAGTACTTGCCCAGCAGGATCAGGGTGATGATGGCCGCGGCAGTCTCGAAGTAAACCGCGTGGCCGCCGGTGAGCAGCGACCACGTGCTGAACCCGAAGGCGCTAAGGCTCCCGACGGCAATCAGAGTGTCCATGTTCGTCTGCAGGCGGCGGAGTCGGGCGGCGGCGGAGCGGAGGAAGTGCCACCCTCCCCAGAACTGCACCGGAGCCGACAGGATCAAGCCAAGCCAGGCCATCTGCGTGTGGTCCATGCCCAGCGCGGCGCCCAGCCGGGGGATGAAGTGGAGGACGACCAGCGGGAGGGTCAGCGCGGCCGACACAAGGAGGCGGGTCCGCAGCTTGGCGGCCTGGGCGTCGTCGTCCCGGCCCCAGGCCCCCTCGGGCTGAACCGCCTCCATGCCGTACCCCGCCCGCTCGGTGGCGGCGACCAGGTCGGCCGGTGCTACGCCATCTTTGAGCGACACCACCGCCTGGCCGCCGGCGTAGTTCACGAAGGCGCTTTCCACGCCGGGCACCTTGCTGAGGGCCTTCTCGACCCGCATCGCGCACGACGCGCACGTCATCCCCGAGACCCTGAAGGTCAGATCCGTTACTTCAGACCCGGACCCCCCGGAGTTTTCGGCGACGTGCGGTGCTTCGGGACTTCCTACGCTGATGGCTTCTCCCCGATCTGGTGTACCTGTGCTGCAGCGGGACCGACGCCGTACCCTTCGCCCTCGATGGCGGCGACGATGCTGGCCAGCTGCAGTGCTTCGTCGTTGTAGTTGACGGTGACGTCCTTACGGTCGAGGTTCACCTTCACCGACTCCACGCCGTCGAGCTTGCCTACTGCGCCCTCGATTGCGTTGATGCAGTGGTGGCAGCTGACTTCGGGAACTTCCAGCACTTTCTCGGCCATTTACTCCTCCTGAAACTAGGTTGAATACCAGTGTCACATACCCCCGGGGGGTATGCAAAGAGCAGGTCCCGGGACGGTCCCTGCTCTTTTCAACCTACGCCTTGCTTGCGGTTACATGCGCTCAAGGGAGGCCGCAGCGTCGTCCTGCGCCTGGCGCCGGCGGCGGGCGTAGAACCACAACAGCCCGGAGCTCAACAGGGCCAGCCCCACCCATCCGGCGGAGGACCCGTCGGACTGCTCGACGGCGGGGCTTGCTGCGATCTCAAGGTCGGGAACTCCGTCGACGGCTTCGGAAACAACCGGTTCCTCGGCCTTGGGCTCCTGAACCTCGTAGTCGGGGGCGACTTTGGGATCCGGGTCTTCGTCTACGCCGGGCTCCGGGTCCACCGGGGGCTCCGGGTCCACCGGAGGCTCGGGGTCGGGGCCGGGTTCCGGCGCCTTCTCGTCAAGCTGGTCCTCCACGCACTGAAGGCCGTTGGGCCCCATCTCCAGGTCGCACAGCTCTGCCTGCTTGGGCTGCTGCACGCACTGCGGTCCGTTCGGCCCCTGCTCCAGGTCGCAGATCGGGAAGGGAGCGGCCGAGGCGGCCGGCGCCAGGAAAAAAAGTGAGGCGATCGTCAGGCCGGAGCCGGTTGCGACGAAGTGGACAACCCGGTTGGCGGTGATTCGGGTCCTGCAGGTGATTGCGTTCATTTGAGGTCTCCTGTCCGTTGGTTGCTTACGGAGACAGGAGGCGCTGCGAGCAGAAACCCTTACAAAAAATCCTGAATCTTTTCTACCGCGGGATGGGGTCCCGCGGAGGATCGTCGTCCCCGGGTTCGGTCGTTCGGGGATCTTCTTCGTCGTCCTCGCTCGGGACCCCGTCTTCTCCGTCCTCACCGGATGCCCCGGGCCGGCCCGGATCGCCGGGAGGCGGCTTTGGGCTGACCGACGGTGTTGGGGAGGGCCGCGGGTTGGGGTCAACGGCCGGCCGGGTCGAAGGAACCGGCTTGGGCTGGGGTTTGGGCAGGACAACCGGCTTGGGAGACATCTTTTTCTGGCCGTCGGCGGGCGCGGCCGCTTCGACCGAGACCTCGGGGCTCGGAGAGACCTCCGGGGTCTTTAGGACTTCGTCGTTGAAGACCAGCGGGTAGGAGGGGTCAAGGGTGGTCTTCACCTCGACCAAAACCTTCTCCTCCGGAGCGCTGCCCATGAGCGCCACGGTCGGCACCGCCAGCAGCAGGACCAGGACGATCACCGCTGCCACCATCGCAGCCAGGGGCGGGCGGCGGCGGCGGGCCATCGGGGGCGGGAAACCGCCGTTGTTGGAGGGCCAGCGCTCCTTGCCGTAGTCGTTCTGGGCGTCGACGGAGTCCACGTCGCTCTCGAATCCCACGAGCTGCATCTTCTCCAGCACCGCCTCCCGGGCGTAGGCCGGGGCTGCGATCAACGGCACGGCGCCGAGCATGGCCGCCGGGCTCACGATCCGCTTGCGGAGCTCTCCGCAGATCTCGCACCCGTCGACGTGGCGGGCGACCCGCTTGCGCCAGGTGGCGGTGAACCGGCCGTCCCAGGGCTTCAGGATCGCTTCGAGCTTGCGGCAGTCCTTGCTCCCCTGGCGGGCGACCATCAGGGCGCCGAGCGAACGCTCCACCTGGTCGCGCATCCGGCTGAGCATCACGTAGGCGTGGCCGGGGGTGACGCCGAGGGCGTCGCCCAGCTCCCGCCCTTCGAGTCCCTGGCGCAGGTGCAGGTCCATGACAATGCGGTCCTGGGCCCCCAGACCTTCGGCGGCCTCCTGGAAAAGGATCGCCAGCTCGCTCTGGGCGGCTACCTCCGAGGGGCCGGCGGAGGTGTCGGCCAGCTCGAAATCTTCGTCCAGGGGGTCCAGCTTGCCGGAGCGCTTCAGGCTCTTCATCGCGAGGTGGCGGGCGATGGCGTAAAGCCACGGCCGCAGCTTCTCGGGGTCCCGCAGCTGGTCCATGCGCGCGGCTGCGGTAAGGAAGGTGTCCTGGAGGAGGTCGGCCGCGTCCTCCCGGTTCCGGACGACGGTGCAGAGGAAACTGAAGATCCGGTCCGAGTACCGGTCGTAGATGTCTGCGAAGGCTTGTTTGTCGCCTTCGCAGGCCGCCCGTACAAGCGGTGCGTCATCCATTGCCAGATCATAGTAGTCCACCTTCCGCCCCCGGAATCGCTCGATTTCCATTGGCCGCCGCAACGGCGACAGAGGGTAGAGGCGGGAAGGCGCCAGAACTTACGACTTTCCGGCAACTTCTTTTGGGTAGATTCAAAGGATGTCCCCCAACGACCCACCCGCCCGCTCCCATCGGGAGCTGATGCTCGCAGGCGAGCTCTACATCGCGGACGACCCGGATCTGGCGGCGGATAGCCGCCGGGCGCTGAAGTTGATGGAGCGGTTCAACCAGAGCTCGGTCGACGAGCCCGAGCTTCGACGCCAGTTGCTCGACGAGCTGCTGGGCGGGATCGGCGAAGGCTCGGAGCTAAGGCCGCCGTTGTATTGCGACTACGGCCGCCACATCACCATTGGCGCCCGGACGTTCGTCAACTTCGGGCTGACCGCACTGGATGTCGCCCGGATCACCATCGGCGACGACGTGCAGATCGGCCCCAACGTCCAGCTGCTGACCCCGACCCACCCGGTCGAGCCCGGCCCCAGGCGGGACAAGTGGGAGGCGGCCAAGCCGGTAGTCATCGAGGACAACGTGTGGCTGGGCGGCGGCGCGATTGTGCTGCCGGGCGTCACCGTGGGGGCCAACTCGGTCGTCGGCGCCGGCGCCGTGGTAACCCGCTCCCTGCCACCGAACGTCGTGGCGGTAGGGAACCCGGCCCGGGTTATCAGGACCCTTGACGGGGGTTGAAGTCCGACAGCATGGCAATCTTCTCTTTGTAGTTGTGGGCGCCCGCTGCCACCACTGCGTGGTCGGCCCCGAGCTCCACCAGGCGCTCCAGCTCTTCGACCGATGCCTTCGGCGCCCCCCAGCCCAGCGGGATGTCCGGACCGGCCGCCCGGGCCCGCCGGAGGCGTTTCTCGAAGTCTTCGACCGAGCCCCAGTAGTTCCACCCGTCCGCTTTGGGGATCAGGTCCATCACCCAGTGGCTGGCGCCCCCGACCCACACCGGCACTCCCGGCAGCTCCGCCCGAAACAGGTCCAGGTGCCGCTCCAGCTCGGCCGCCCGCTCGGCGGGCGGCGGGTACTCCAAACCGTAGGCGAGCTGCTCGTCGGCCGTCCGGTTGTCCCCGATTCCGAGGCCGACTACCACCCGGCCCGGGGCGATCATTTCCATTGTCCCCGCCATGCTCAGCAGAACCCGCCGGTTCCGCAGGGTCGTCCGGAGCACCAGGCTTCCGACGGTGATGGTTTTGGTCGATGCGGCCACCGCGGCCAGGGCAGTCCACGCCTCCAGGACCGGACGGTCCCGATGGGGCACTCCCCACAGGTTGTCGAACACCCACACCGAGTCCAGCCCGGAGTCCTCGGCCAGCCGGGCGGCGCCCAGCAGGTCTTCGGGGCTGGTTTCGAACTGCGGAAGGATGATGCCGGTCTTCACGTCGTCACCAGCAGGTCGAGAATGAACTGCGCCGCCAGCGCGGTCAGCGAGGCGATGTAGAGCAGCCCGGTGGCCGACTGCGTCGAGCGGTCCCTGACCGTCGCCCGGACCATCCCCATCAGCGCCGCGGTCGTCGCGAGAAGGAACAGCCAGGTCCACCAGTAGGACGACGAGGCGTAGGTCATGATCCCGGCGGGCACCGCCCCCTCGAGAAGTTCGGCCCGCGTGAGAATCCCGGCGGCTGCCGACAGCCCCAGCAGGGCGAAGATCACCCTGGTCTGCTCCTTAAGCGGCTCGATCGGCATCCGGGCCTGGTTGAGGTACCAGTGACCGAGGATCATGCCGTGCGTGACCCCGCCCAGCACCAGGGCCCCGAGCACGCTGTGGACGGTCCCGAAGGTGCACCCTCCCTCGCAGACCTCCCACCCGGCGGCGCCGATCAACGCCAGCGAGACGAGGGTCCCGAGGGCCCCGGTAAGCCACTCCAGAAGCGGCCGCTGGCTGTAGACGGCCAGAAGGAACAGCAGGTAGGCCGCGGTGGCGGCAAACGCCAGGAGCTCCAGGTAACCGGGCAGCACGAAGGCCAGCAGCAGCATCAGCGGCCACAGCACCCAGGTGGTCGACCGGTAGTAGCCCCGCTTGACCATCTTGTAGCGGAGGCTGGCCAGCCACATGAAGCAGAAGATCCCCGCCAGCAGCTGGATGGACGTGAGACTGAAAGCCCCCCGGGGGCCTGTCATGAGATCCAAGGGTCGTCGGGGCTAGTGCTGTTCTGAGGGGTAGAGCGTCTTCATGAGCTGGGGAGGAACGAACTCAACCGCTGTGCTCACAATCGAGCGGATCGAGTCCAGGACCGCCTGGTCGCCCTCCCAGTACTCGTCCAGGATTGCCTTGGGAGTGTGGTTCAGTATCGAGTCGATGCCGACACAGACCATGATGATGTCGTCCAGGCGGCCTATTCCGGGCAGCCAGTCCGGGATGAGGTCCACCGGCATGACGACGTAGGCCGCGATCCCGGCAAAAATCAGCTTGTTGCGCTTCGGCACCCGGGGGTCCTTCGCCAGGCCCCTGGCCAGGCGGGCGATGTTCTGAGCATCCCGAGCGACCCGTCCCAACAGATCGGGCAGGTTCGCCTTCTTGACGATCTCAACCACCATGCGTCTCTCCGATCCCCCGGGCCGATGCGGCCTCGAGTGAAAGTTGGGCCGCCCCAACTACTCCGGCATCATTACCTAGGCTAGCCGATACCACGGGCGGAGGGTCCACCTGCCCCTTGTATCGGGCACCAAGCTCCTCACGGGCGGCACCAAGGATCGACTCACCCTCCTCCAGCACTCCCCCGCCGACGACTATCAACTCCGGGTCGAAAGCTTTGGCCAGACCGGCCAGCCCGACGCCCAGCAGGGTCCCGAGGTCCCACAACAGCTCGATGGCGAACGGGTCGTGCGTGTCCGCCGCCCTCCCCACCGTCGCCCCCGTGATGTCCTCCACCCTGCCCTTCGCGATCCGCAGGACCTCCGAGTCCGGGTAGTCGACCACCCGCTCCCGGGCCATCCGGCCCAGCGCCGTCCCCGACGCCACCGCCTCCAGGCAGCCGCGCGACCCGCAGTTGCACGCCGGACCGTCGAGCGTCACCGGCATGTGACCGAACTCGGCCGCAAAACCCCGGCTTCCCCGGTACAGGCGGCCGTCCAGGACCACGCCGCCGCCGATGCCGGTCCCCACGGTGACCATCAACATGTTGAGGCTGCCCCTGCCCGCTCCGAACCGATTTTCGGCCCATGCCGCTGCGTTGGCGTCGTTCTCGACCACCACAGGCAGCCCGTACTCACGGGAAAGATCTTCCCCGATGTCGGGGTTGCTAAAGCTGAGGTTGGGGGCGAACAGGATCCGCCCCGACGGGTACTCGACGAACCCGGCCACCGCCAGGCCGATTGCCTCGATGGGCTTGGTCGCCTCCGCCAGGAACAGGTCGACCGCCTCGGGAAGCGCGTCCACGCCCTCTTCGCGGTCGGTGGGCACGCGGGTCTTGCTGATGATCGTGCCCTCTTCGTCGACGACCGCGCCCAGGATCTTCGTTCCGCCGATGTCGACTCCCAGGCTGTATCGCACGCTGTCGATACTAATGGACTACGTAGCGTCCTCCGCCGGCTTGGCCGTGGTCACGGGTTGTCTCGTCGACACGTCGGGGGCGGCCGGCGGCTTCAGTCGCCGCACCCGCTTCTTTGCGGAGGGCTCCAGGCGGTTGCGCAGCCAGAGGTCCCGCACGACGACCTTGGCAGCTGCCGCCAGCGGCAGGGCCAGGAGGGCGCCGACGAAACCGAGGATCGACCCGCCGATCAGCACCGACACGATGACCGCCGCCGGCGAAAGGTCCACCGCCTTCTTCATCACCCGGGGCGAGACGATGTAGTTCTCGATCTGCTGGTAAACGAGGATGTAGACCGCGGTGATGAGGGCGGTCGGGATGCTGACGAACGACGCTACCAGGATGCACAGCACCGCTCCGACCAGGGCGCCCACCGACGGGATCAGGGTGGTGATCGACACCCACATCGCCAGGGCGGCGGGGAACGGCAGGCCGATGATCAGGAACGCTATGAAAGCGCACACCCCCGCGATCACACAAACAGTGATCTGGCCGGACGCGTACCCTCCGATCTTCTCGGTCGCCCGGTCCATGAGGTCCCGGTACTCGTCCCGCTTGGAGGGGGGGAAAAGCGAGGAGACGCCGTCCTCGAGGGTCGGCAGGTTGCTGGCGAAGTACACCGTCAACACCAGGAGGGTCAGCAGGCTGAACAGGCCGCTGGCGATGTTCCCGAACACGCCCAGCACGGTTCCCACCGAGTTCTGGGCGATGTCCGGCGCCCGGTCGGCCAGCTTCTCCAGCTGCTCGGAGAGGTTGAACTGCTCCTCCAACTGTCCCACCGGACCGCCGACGTCCTCCAGGTGCTCGATGTAGTCCGGCACCCGGCGGGCAAAGGTCTGAACCTCGGCGGCGATCGGCGGGATGACCAGGACGAAAAAAAGCACGAGGAACCCGAGCGAGGTCAAAAGGATGATCGCGGTGGCGGCGCCCCGGCCCATGCGGCCCCGTCGCTGCAGCACCCGGATACCGGGGTCCATGCCCAGCGCCAGCACGGCGGCGATCACAATTAGAACCAGGACGCTGCGCGCCTGGTAGAGGGCTCCGATCAAGCCCACGACCAGGGCTACGCCGAACGCAAACTTGACGCCCCGCATCAACGTCGACTCCGGCTTATCGCTCACAACGGGCATTCTGTGTTAAACGATTGGGCAAAGCTAGTTAGGCGAGGAGGTACTGCCGGTGAAGCTGGGATACGACGAGGCGGGCGAGGGCAAGGTCCTGCTGCTGGTGCACGGCTTCCCGGCGGACCGCCGCCTCTGGGCGCACCAGGTGAGCGGCCTGTCGGACCTGCGCCGGGTGGTGGCCGTCGACCTCCGCGGGCGGGGAAAGAGCCCGGCGCCGGCCGAGGGCGGCTGGAGCATGACCACTCACGCCGACGACCTGGCCGAAACCATCGAGTCGTTGGGGGTGGACCAGGTGGACCTTGGGGGCATCTCGATGGGCGGCTACATCGCCTTCGCCTTCGCCCACCGCTACCCGCACCTGCTGCGCTCCCTGATCCTGGTAAGCACCAGGGCCATCGCCGACCCCCCCGAGTACAAAACCGGCCGGATTACCACCGCCGAGCGGGCCCGTCGCTTCGGAACCCGGGCGCTGGCAGGCAGCATGCTCCCGAACCTGCTGGCCGAAGGGGCCTCGCAGGAGGTCCAGGACGAGGTGCTGGTGATGTTCGACGACCTGCCGGCCGATACCTCGGCGGAGGATTCGCTGTCGATGAAGGACCGCCCCGACTCCACCTCGCTGCTGCCGTCCATTGCCGTCCCGACGCTGGTGATCGAGGGCGCCGGGGAGCAACTGCTGCCCGCAGGAACGGCCAAGGCCATGGCCGAGGCGATCCCGGGGGCCCGGCTGGTGTCGATCCCGCGCGCCGGCCACTTCGCCCCGGTGGAGAACCCGGACGCGGTGAACGGGGCGATCAGGGGGTTCCTGAGCTAGAACTCGTCCGGTTTCAGCTCGGTACAGAGCGCGCAAACCGTCGCGCGATGATCTCCGCCACCTCGTCCGGCCCGGGCATGCGATCCATCTCGGCGGCGCCCCGCTCCGCAGCCTCGCGGAACTGCGCCTCGTTCAGCAGCCGGAGCGTCGCCTCCCGCACCGACCCCGCCGTCACCGCCCCGGGCATCAGGGTCAGACCCACGCCGGCATCGGCGCACGCCTGTGCGTTGAGGAACTGGTCCGCAGCCTGAGGCAGGCACAGCTGAGGCAATCCGTGGCTGAGCGCCGCGAGGAACGTCCCGGACCCGGCGTGCGAGATCACCGCAGCGCAGCGGCCGAGCAGAGCGGTCTGCGGGATGTACCGGGCGACGTGCACGTTGCCGGGCTGCCCACCGAGGTCGTCCGGGTCCCCGGCCGGGCCGACCGTCACGACCACCTCGGCCTGCAACGACCCGGCGCCCTCGACCGCCGCCTTCAGCACGGAGATGTCCTGGGTGAAGACGGTGCCCATCGTGACGTAGAGCAGCGGTAGCGCGGGGTCGAGCTCGAACGGCAGCGGCTCCTGCGAAACCCCGGCGAAGGGCACCGGCCGGAGCGGCTGCACATGTGGAATGTAGGAGAGGTCTCCCGAGCTCAACCCCGGCGGGTAGATGTCGAGGTACAGGTGGTCGTAGCAACCGGCGTAGGGGCGGGGCTCCAGACCCATCTGCTCCCACAGCGGGTCGACGAACTCGCCCGCACGCTGCACCCGCTCGGCCGGCAGAACCGCCCCAAACCCGTGGTTGACGTTGGGGATGCCCAGGGACGCGGCAACCAGGGGCGCCGCCAGCTCCCCTGCGTCGCTGATCGTCAGGGCCGGCCGCCAGTCCCGGGCGGCCGGGAGCAGGTCCTGCAGCATCCCGGAAGCCAGTACAGCGCCGAAAAGACGGGAAAACGCAAATCCGGGGCGCTCCTCCGGCGGGAGTGCCGCTATCTCCGGAAACCGCTCGTACATCAACTTCAAGGCCTCGGAGATCTCGATGCCGGCAGGCGCCGTTCGTATCCCGGCCTCCTCGACCCGACCGCAGAGCGAAGAAGCGGTCGCCCAGAGAACTTCGTCGCCCCGGTCGAGAAAGGCTCGAGCCAGGGGCACCATCGGATGGACGTGGCCCCAGCCGGCAACGCTGCTGACGAGGATTCGCATGCCGGAAATCAAACGCCAAACCTCACCGCCTACACAAGTGGAGCTTGGTTGTCTCGGAGTAGAGCTTTGAGGGCCCGACTCCCAGCCCCCTCGAGGCTGCGGCGGTTGAGGACGAACAGCCGCCTCCAGCACGCGCTCCCAAAGGCGCCTGGGCTTCGGCGCGATCGCTGCCGCCCTTCAAGTCCTACGCCAGCGTGATTGCCCGTCGGGTGTGCCGGAAGTAGCCTGCGTTCAGGCAGTGGGTCTTGCCGATGTGGGTCGACGAGCAGAGCGGCTGGTGGATGTGGCCGAAGAAGGCCCGCCGGGGCTGGACCCGCCGGATGTACTCGGCCAGGCCCGCCGACCCCCTCTCGTGCCGGTTGGCGATCACGTCGAAGGTCAGCTCGGGGATGTCCGGAGGGACGTGGGAGCAGATGACGTCCACCTCGCCCAGCCCGTTCAGCTTGGCGTCGTACTCCTCCTCCGGAATCTCGCCCTGGATCTTCAGCGGCGTGGGCAGGCCCCCGCCCACAAATCCGATGCGCATGCCCTCCAGCTCGATCACCTTGCCGTCGACCATCTCGACGTGTTCGGGCAGGAGCTCGTGGGCGACCGCCGGGCTGTCGACGTTGCCGAGGATCAGGTAGGTCTTTTTCGGGAGGGTGGCGAAGACCTCCCGGTACTGGTTGGCGAACGCAAGCTGGAACTTGGCGGCGATCTCCGCCTCCCGGCCTTTGCGGCGCAGCGCCATCACGCTGCGGGCCTCCTCGAAGCGCCGCTGCGCCCGAAGGCCGATCACCTCTTCGACCGCGTCGACCCCGAAGATCTCGACGAGGATGCCGTCCTTGGTGTGGTAGTCGATGACGTTGATCAGGTCGCCGAGCAGCAGCAGCGTGTCGTCGGGGTCGACCTCCGCCGCGATCGCCTCGTGGGCGCCGTGGAGGTCGGATATGACCTTGATGGCCATAAAATGCTAGCCGCCGAAGCGGCGGATGCGGGCGGAGTACTCGAGAACCGTGTCCAGCACGTCCTGCTCCCGCAGGTCCGGAAACAGCTTGGGGGTGAACACCATCTCGGCGTAGGTGGACTGCAGCGGCAGGAAGCCGGAGGAGCGCATCTCCCCGGAGGTCCGCCACACGATGTCCGGGTTGGGGTGCGGCTGGTTGGCGGTGTCCAGGAAGTCCTGGACGTTCAGCTCGGACGGGTGCTGGCCGGTCAGGCGGAGCTGGTCGTAAAGGCGCTCGATGGCCCGCTTGATCTCGTCGGCCCCGCCGTAGTTGATGGCCAGGTTCACGACGTTCTTCTCGTAGGAGCGGGTCTTCTGCTCGATGTTTATCAGCGCATCCCGCAGGCTCTCCGGCAGCCCGTCGGGGAAGCCGGCGGCGGCGGCCGCTTCCTGCGACCCGTCGGGAACACCCTCCAGGCGGCCGACGTGGATGACCCGCACCTGCTCGGAGATCGCCTCGTCCAGAAGGTCGGCGATCCACTCCTCGTAGAGGGCGAGCAGGGCCGAGACCTCCATCGGGGTGCGGCGCCAGTTCTCGGTCGAGAAGGCCCAGAAGGTGGCGGTGTGGATGCCGATCTTCCGGCAGAAACGGGAGAGCTGCTTGGCTACCTCAAACCCGGCCCGGTGTCCCGACGTGACCGACTCGTTCCGGGCCGCGGCCCACCGGCGGTTCCCGTCGGGGATGATCGCCAGGTGTTTGGGAATGCTGGCGCCGGCAGGAAGCTCAGCCTCGGCCTGAGGCGCCTCTGCGGCGCCTTTCAAGGGACGGGGACCCGATCAACGATCAACCGCGTCAGCCTTTCCAAAGTTGTCCGCGCCTCGCACTGCGGAGTCTTCTCGAGCGCCGCCAGCGCTTCGTCCACGTAAGCGGCCGCTTTGCCGATCGCCCGGTCGAACCCTCCGGTCCTGAAGGTGATGTCACGGAACCCGTCGACGTTCACCTCGGGCGACCCGAGCAGCTTGGCAACAGAGGGGTCGGCCTCCACGGCGTAGATCACGGGCAGGGTGTAGACGCCGTCCCTAAGGTCGGTGCCCGGCGGCTTGCCCAGCTCCTCCTCGCTTGCCGTGAGGTCCAAGAGGTCGTCCGCCACCTGGAACGCGTAGCCGAACGCCCAGCCGAAGTCCTTCAGCGCATCCACCGTCTCGTCGGAGCACCCGGCCAGGCGGGCGCCGAGCCGGACGGAGACCTCCAGCAGGGAGGCGGTCTTGCCGCCGATGGTGGTGATGTACTGCTCCTCGGTTCGGGTGGGGTCGTAGGTGGTCGAAAGCTCGTTGACCTGGCCCTGCACCACCTGGGCGATGGCGTCGGCCAGTGCCGCGGGCACCTCGCCCCCCACCTGGGCGGAGATCCAGGAGGCCCGGGCGAACAGGTAGTCGCCGGCCAGGATCGCGACCTTGTTGCCCCATGTCTCGTTGGCGCTGGGCACTCCCCGGCGCATGTCGGCCTCGTCGATGACGTCGTCGTGGTAGAGCGTGGCCAGGTGGGTCATCTCAATGGCGGCGGCCGTGATGTCGACGTTGTTGTTCGGACCGGAGCCGAAGTTGGCGCCCAGGATGCCCAGCGACGGACGCAGGCGCTTGCCGCCGGCCCGGGTCAGGTAGGTTGTCGACTCGGTCAAAAATGATGTTGCCGCCGAGGAGATGTCGTAGATGATCTCCTCGATCCTGGCCAGGTCCGGCGTGATGTCCGCCAGAACCGAACCGACTTCGTCTCTTGAGAGTGGCTCCATGCGCCTGCCTTTACCTAACGGGGACTAAACGCCGCAGACCTGGATCAGGACTTCCCTGTCCCGGGCGCGGTCGAACTCAACAAACATTACTCGCTGCCACTCGCCGAGCATCAGCGCACCCTCGCTCACCGGGATGTACTCGGACACCCGGCCGGCCATCAGGTACCGAAGATGGGCGTGGGCGTTCTTGGTCTCGTCGGGGTGCATGTTCTCGGTGCGGACGGTGAAGTCGTCGTGGAGGTAACCGTCGCCCGAGGGGACCAGCCGCTGCATCGTCGAGTCTATGTCCTTGAGCAGCCCGGATTCCTTCTCGTTGACCAGCAGCCCGCAGGTGGTGTGGGGCGAGTAGACCAGAGCGTAGCCCTCCTCGACACCCGAGGAGATCAGGGCTTTCTCGACGTCGGCAGTGATGTCGATCACATCAAATTCCTGAGCAGTCGCGATCTTTATGCGGTCTCGGTGGAATATCAACGTTCGTTCGCTTTCTCTAGGAGACGCTTGCCGGCAGGGGAAAACGGATGTCCTCGGTGGCCACCCTTACTTCTTCGAGCTCAACGATTCCTTGGCTTGCAAGGTGGGCGATTACCCGGTCGACCAGAACCTCCGGGGTCGAAGCGCCGGACGAGATTCCGATCGTCTCGGCCCGGTCGATCCACGACTGGTCGATGCCGGCCTCGTTCTCAACCAGGTACGACTCCGCCCCCGCCTCCCGGGCGACCTCGACCATACGGTTGGAGTTGGAGGAGTTGGCCGATCCGACTACCAGTACCAGGTCGGACATGCCGGCGATTTTGCGGACTGCGACCTGCCGGTTCTGGCTGGCGTAGCAGATGTCGTCCTTGGTCGGCCCGACGATCAGCGGGAACTTCTTCCGAAGGGCGCCGACGACGCTTTGCGACTCGTCGACTGAAAGCGTGGTCTGGGAGACGAAGGCCAGGTTCTCCGGGTCGGTGACCTCAAGGGCCGCGGCCTCCTCGGCGTTTTGGACGACGATCGTGCGATCCGGCGCCTGCCCGAAGGTCCCGTCGACCTCCTCGTGGCCGTTGTGGCCGATGAGGACAATCGTCTTGCCCTGTTTGGAGAACCGCTGGGCCTCGACGTGCACCTTGGTCACCAGCGGACAGGTGGCGTCGATCAACGTTAGGTTGCGGTTGCGGGCGTTGGCGTAGACCGTGGGGGCTGAGCCGTGGGCGCTCAGGACGCACACCGAACCCTCCGGGATCTCCTCCTCGCTGTCCACGAAGACGGCGCCCCGGGCCTCCAGGCCCCGGACCACGTGGAGGTTGTGGACGATCTGCTTGCGGACGTAGACCGGCGACCCGTGCTTCTCCAGGGCTTTCTCGACGATCTCCACCGCCCGGTCGACGCCGGCGCACCAGCCGCGGGGAGCAGCGATAAGAATCTTCTTAGCCATTCTTGGAGTCCGATCCCACGGCCACGGCCTCGGGCAGCGGTTTTACGGCCGCGGCGCCCGCCAGCTCTTTGGCGGCGGCGCTTTCCAGTGCGGCGTTCTCGGTGGCGACCTTGACCGCCTCGTCCAGAAGCGCGTCGACCATCTTGTCGGCGGGGACCCAGCCCAGCTGCTTGCCCCGGGAGAACAGCAGGCCGCGGCCCGGGCCGGCGGCGATGCCCACATCGGCGTCACGTGCCTCTCCCGGCCCGTTCACCTCGCAGCCCATGACTGCAATCTGGATCGGGGGGAGGTTCATCTTCTCCAGGCGCTCCTGCACCTGGCGGGTGAGCTCGATGACGTCCATCTCGGCCCGTCCGCACGAGGGGCAGGCGACCAGGTCGAAGGTCGTCCGGCGCAGGCCCAGGGTCTGCAGGATCTGCTTGGCGACCTTGACCTCCTCCACCGGGTCGGCGGTCAGGGAGACCCGGAGGGTGTCCCCGATCCCCTCGGAGAGCAGGGTCCCGATGCCGATGGCCGACTTCAGCGTTCCGTAGGGCGGGGGCCCTGCTTCGGTGACGCCGAGGTGCAGCGGGTAGTCGCACGCCTCGGCCAGCAGCCGGTAGGCGTCGATCATCTGGGGGACGTTCTGGTGCTTGACCGAGATCTTGATGGCGGTGAATCCGATGTCCTCCAGGATCTTGACCTCGTGGAGGGCGCTCTCGACCAGCGCTTCCGGGGTTGCTCCCCCGTACTTCGACAGCAGGCGCTTGTCCAGCGACCCGGCGTTGACGCCGACCCGGATGGGAACGCCGCGGTCGGCGGCCTCTTTGACGATGGTGCGGATCTGGTCGGCGTCCCGGATGTTGCCCGGGTTGAGCCTGAGGCCCGCGACGCCGGCCTCCAGCGCCATTATGGCCAGCCGGAACGAGAAGTGGATGTCGGCCACGATGGGGACCCCGGCCTCCTGCACGATCAACGGCAGCGCTGCCGCGTCGCCCGGGTGGGGCACCGCAACCCGGACGATGTCGGCGCCCTGGGTGGCCAGTGCGTGGGCCTGGATCAGGGTGGCCTGGATGTCGTCGGTTTTGGTGGTGCACATCGACTGGATGGCAATAGGAGAGCCGCCGCCGATCGGCACATTGCCCACCATGATCTTCTTTGAGTGACGCCTTGCTCTAATCATCTAAGTAAATGCTCGCAGCACTCAGAAAACTGAGCAAATGCTCAAATCCTTGTTTGTCTCTCATGGGGTCAAGCGTAGGCGAAGAATTCTGGCGGTCTGAGCACGACTTGTGGAGATTTCGTGGAGGTCGCCGAGGCGGCGCGGAATACATCCCGGGCGGCTGAGGTTGGGGTTTTTGATAGTACGATTGGGCGATCCGATGCTTTTCGAGCCTGCTGGGTTCCGCCGGCCGGTAAAGCCGGAGAATACGGAGAAGACGTGGAGATCATTCACCAGCAGGCAGACGGCGGCGGCGGCGACGGCCCGGAGTTCGTGTGGGACGGCAGCATGGAGGCGGGCCTCGTGGAGGCCATCAACGCCGAAGCCGAGACCGGACACGTGCACGGGCCTGACTGCGGGCACAGCCACCAGGTCGACCCCACCCCCGACATGGCCGAGCTGGAGGCCAACCTCATCGAGGTTGCCCACGCCCTTTCAGAGCGTTACGGAGACGCCGGCCCCAACCCCGAGCAGGAGAAGGAGTTCATGCGTGACTGGCTTCTCGGCAAAGGCCGATCGCAGGAGGAAGTTGACGCAATCCTCGCCGAGTAGCGCTGTGGTGCGATGAGCAAGAGCACTCATCGCTTGCTTCGCGCGGTCCCGGCGGGCCCCGGCATCGACATCGAAGCGGCCGAGGACGCCACCCGCAAGCTTCTCGAAGCCCTGGGGTACGACACCACCGACGAGGTGCTGGACGAGACGCCGCGCCGGGTCGCTGCGGCGTACGCCCAGATGCTCACGCCTATCGAGTTCGAGTTCACCACGTTCCCCAACGAGGGTTACGACGAGCTGATCCTGGCCCGCTCCATCCAGTTCCACTCGCTTTGTATGCACCACATGCTGCCGTTCGTGGGGGTGGCACACGTCGGTTACATCCCGGACGACCGCATCGTCGGCCTCTCCAAGCTCGCCCGGGTGGTGGAGCACTTCGCCCGCGACCTGCAGGTGCAGGAGCGGCTGACGGAGCAGATCGCCAACTGCCTGCAGGAGCACCTGAACCCCAAGGGCGTGGGGGTGGTCCTGGAGGCGGAGCACATGTGCATGTCGCTTCGTGGGGTCCAAAAGCCGGGCGCCCGCACGGTGACCTCTTCGCTGCACGGCGCGATCCGGGACGACGCCCGCACCCGGCAGGAGTTCATGGCGCTGGTCCGGGACGGAAGTTGACCGTCCTCGTCACCCGCCGGGAGAAGTTCAACGCCGGCCACCGGCTGTTCAACCCGGAGTACTCCGACGAGCAGAACCGCGAGGTCTTCGGCAAGTGCTCCAACCCGTCGGGCCACGGCCACAACTACACGCTCGAGGTGACAGTCGCCGGTGAGATCGACCCGGAGACCGGCTACGTCATGGACCTCAAGATCCTCTCGGACGTGATCCAGAAACGCATCATCGAGGACGTCGACCACCGCAACCTGAACGTCGACGTCGAGTGGATGCAGGGAAAGATCCCGACCGCCGAGAACATGGCCGACACCTTTTGGGAGCGCCTGGAGAGCCACCTGCCGGCCGGGTCGCTGTACCGGGTCGTCGTCAAGGAGACCGACAAGAACTGGGCCGAGCGCAGACGCACGGTCTAGCGTCGCCCATGAACTCTACCGCCGAGCCCGGCGAGGGCCACAAGATTCCCCGGGGTTACCGCTACCTGAACATCAGCACCCTCTGGATCCCCTACTACCGGCTGGTAATCCAGGCGTTCTACCGGCTCCACATCCGCCACGAGGTGGCGACGGCTCTGTCGATCGGCTGCGGGCTCACTGCAGCGTGGCTGATCGCCGGCCTTCCCGGCTCGGGCGCTTTCGTCGCGGCCGCGGTCCTGGTTCACCTGAAGGACGTCTTCGACGCAACCGACGGCGCGGTCGCACGCATGACCGGCACCGGGCACCGGTTCGGCAGGTTCCTGGACACCGTCGGCGACGGTGTGACCTTCACCGCCTGGATCGCCGCCTGCGCCTGGGTGATGGCGAAGGGGGGAACCGCCCCCTGGGCGGCGGCCGCCTGGGCCGTGGCCGGCTGGCTGTGCCTGTTCCTGCAGTGCTCCTACTTCAACTTCCACCACCTGCACTACGTCCGGATCGCCGGCGGTAGGTCGACGAGCCGGCTGGACGAGCGGGAGGCTCCCGTCGAGCCCGCCGACCGGGCCACCCGGTTCATGGCGGCCGTCTACCAGGGCTGGTTCGGCTGGCAGGACCGGCTGATCGCCAGGTTCGACAGGGCGCAGCGGACCTGGATCGGGTTCCCCGAGCGGGCCGAGGACCCCCGGTGCGACGCCTGGTACGCGGCTAAGCCGTTCATGGTCGCCAACTCGGCCCTGTGCTTCGGCACCCACACGTTCCTGCTGGTGGTCCTGCTGCTGGTCCGACGCCCCGAGTTGTTCGTGCCTTCGGTCGTGATCGGCATGACTGCGTATTGGGCGCTGATCCTCCTGGCCCGCCGGGCGGCGTTCCGCCGGTCGGGCGTCGGGGTGACGGCTTGAGCAGCTGGCTGGATGGCCGGGTCGGCGTTGTCACGGGAGCCAGCCGGGGCATCGGCCGGTCGACCGCCATCGCGCTGGCCGGGGCCGGGGCCCACGTCGTGGTGGCGTCGACCAACGAGCGGGCGATAGCCGGAGTCGAGGTGGAGATCACCGCGGCGGGAGGCAGAGCCACGGCGGTGGTATGCGACGTTTCGGACCCCGCTTCGGTCGACTCGCTGTTCGCCGCAGCGGCCGAGATCGGGCATGTCTCGGTCCTGGTCTGCTCGGCCGGGGTGACCGTCAAAGGTCCGTTCGAAGGCCTTACCGCAGCGCAGTGGCAGCGCAGCCTGGGCGTCAACCTGACCGGGACATTTCTCTGCTGCCAGAAGGCGTTCTCGGTGATGAAAGACCACGGCGGGGGCCGCATCATCACCATCGCCTCCCTGTCCGGCGTCTACGCCACCGAGAAGTTCCCCGGGCTGGTGGCGTACAACGCATCGAAGTACGGGGTGGTCGGGGTCACGGAGGCTCTCGCAGTGGAGGGCAAACCCCACAACATCGCGGCGGTGTGCATCAGCCCGGGGGCCGTCGACACCGAGATGCTGCGGGAAGCCGCTCCCCACCTGAAGCCGGGCCTGGGACCCGACGACGTCGGCAGGCTGATCACCGGCCTGCTGGGGCTGGACCTGCTCCCGGCAAGCGGCGCCAACCTGCCGCTGTTTTCGAACGAATAGGGTCCTTACTGCTCCTGAGGACGCTCGATCAGGGTTGCCGTCACGGTTCGTGAGTCCCCGCCGCGGTTGAAGGTGATCTCCACCTTGTCCCCCGGCTTCTTGGAGTTGATGACCTTGGAGACGTCGCCCGGGGCTACGGCCTCTTCTCCGTCGATCTCGGTGATGACGTCGTCCGCCTCAAGACCCGCCTGCGCCGCCGGCGACCCGGGGACCACCTCGACCAGCAGCACCCCTTCGTCCATGTCGATGTTCCTCTGGGATGCGATTGCCGGCGACAGCCCGACCATCTGAACCCCAAGGAACGGGTGGATGACCCGCCCGGTGGCGATCAGCTGCTCGACGATCGCCCGGGCCGGGGTGATCGCGATGGCGAACCCGATGTTCTGGGCGTCGCCCGCGATGGCCGTGTTGACCCCCACGACGTTGCCCGCCATGTCGGTCAGGGCGCCGCCGCTGTTGCCCGGATTGATGGCGGCGTCGGTCTGGATCAGGCTGTCGAGCACTGCGCCCTGGGTGCGGATGGACCGGTCCAACGCCGAGACGATCCCGGAGGTGACGGTCGGGCCGCCCCGGAGGCCGAGCGCCTGCCCGACGGCGACCACCGACTGGCCCACCACCAGGTCGTCCGAGTCGCCGAAGGACGCAACCTTCAGGTCGTCCGCATCGACCTTGATCACCGCCAGGTCGGTGTCGGTGTCCGCACCGACCAGCTCTGCCGTGCGCTCCTCGCCGTCGGTGAAGAGGACCCGGATCTCCCGGGCGTCCTCCACGACGTGCGCGTTCGTGAGGATGTGCCCGTCCTCGGAAGCGACAATTCCGGTTCCTGCGCCGCGGGTCGGGACGGTTTCGAAGAAGAAGTCGGTGGACAGCCCCTGCGTGAAGATCGCCACCACCGAAGGACTGACCTTCTCGACAACTGCAGGGATCGAGCCCTCCTCGGGCTCACGGGCCGGCTCGTCGCCGTCCTGCGCCCGGGGCAGGACCTCGGTGTCGTTTCCGTTACCGCCGCCGCCCGACTCGATCGTGCACTGCGTCAGCAGGCCTCCGGCAAGCAGTCCTGCCAGCAGCACCGCCAGCAGGAGAAGTGGGGAGCGCCTGCGGGCAGGTGCGGGCGCAGAGGGGCTTGGGTCAGTCATGCGAACTCCTTGAGTTTCAGTGCCGGGCGGCGCGTCCGGATCGGCGGTTTTGCCGAGCTTTAGTTGCCCATTATTGGATAGGCCACACGTAAGAAGCATCCAAGGGCGGGGTTAGAACTGCGTAAGAGTCAAAGGTCACCTAGTATTCAGGCCGTGAAGGAGCCCGTTTACCCCGCAGTCATTCGCCTGGCGAAAACCCTCCAGCTCTCAATGGGCTGGAAGGTGACGATCACCGGCGCCGAGAACGTCCCCACCGAGGGCCCGGCGATCCTGGCGATCAACCACGCCGGTTACCTGGACTTCGTCTTCTCCGCATGGGCCTGCGTCTTCGAGCGCAAACGCTGGGTTCGGTTCCTCGCCAAAAAGGAGGTGTTCGACAACGGCGTCGCCGGTCCCCTGATGCGGGGAATGCGGCACATCCCGGTCGACCGCCACAAGGATCCCGCGCGGGCCCTGGATCTCGCGGTCGAGGCCCTACGCCGGGGAGAGGTGGTCGGGACGTTTCCCGAGGCCACCATCAACCGTTCGTTCGTCCCGTCCAAGGGCAAAACCGGAACGGTGCGCATGGCGCAGGCCAGCGGAGCACCCATTCTGCCGGTCGCCGTGTGGGGGTCGCACCGGATCATGACCAAAGGCCGCCCCCGGAACATGCAGCGGGGGGTGGCGATCCTGGTGAAGATCGGCCCGCCGCTCGAGCTCAGCGCCGGCGACGACCCCCGGGAGGCCACCGAACGCCTGATGAAGGCGATCACTGCGCAACTCGAGGAGGCCCAGCAGGAGTACCCACAGAAGCCGGCGGGGGACGACGACCGCTGGTGGCTGCCCGCCCACCTTGGTGGCACCGCCCCCACTCCCGAGGAGGCCGAGGTGTTCATGGCCGAGGAGAGGGCCCGCAAAGCGGCCAAGGCGGGCGTTCGCCCGGCCGAGGCCGTGGTTGCCGACGCCGCAGTCTCCTCAGCGGGGCGCGGCGAGGCCGAGGTGCCCGTACCGGACGAACCTTCGCAGTCCCAGACAGCCGAACAGCAGTAAGCCTCTCGCCGGCCTAGTCCGAGCGTTCTAGACCTCACCCACTTACGGCATCGACGCCTTGCCGCCGCATTGCCCAAACGCACATCCCGCCAACGACAAAGCCCCCGCTCGCAAGCGGGGGCTTTGTTTGCTCTGGGCCGGTGATTCCCCGGCTAAAGCTGTCCGAAGCTGTTAGCAGTCGTTGTTGTTGTCGGCATCGGCACAAACTTCGCCGCTGTCGCCGGTGTCGCCGCTGGCGCCGGAACGTCCGCCGTTGCCGGCGTTGCCCGAGTCTCCGCCAACGCCGCCGTCGCCGCCGTCGCCGGTGTCGGCTTCTCCGCCGTCGCCGTCGCCGCCTGCGCCGCCGGTGCCGTCGCCGCCGCCTGCGCCGTTGCAGCCTGCGGAGTCGCCATCGCTGGCGCTGCCGTCACATGCACCGTCGCCGCCTGCGCCGCCTGCGCCACCGCCGCCGTCGCCGCCACCGGTGGTTGCGCCCGAGTAGTCGCCGCTGCCGCCGGCTGCTCCGCCGCCGCCGCCTGCGCCACCGTTACCGCCGCCTGAACCGCCGTCGCCGCCGGCGCCTGCGCCGCCGCCGCCGCCGTTACCGCTGCCGCCGGTCGCCCAGCCGGAACCTGCACCGTCGCCGCCGGCTCCACCTTCGCCGGAATCGCCGCCTGCGCCGCCGGCGCCCGTGTCGCCGCTGTCGCCGGTGTCGCCGCTGACGAGGTCAAATGCCTGCTCGCAACCGGTTTCGTCCTGTCCCGGGCCGTTTGCGTCACAGTTGTTCTCTGCAGCCGCGGTCGGGATCAGCATTGCTGCGACCATCGCGCTGACTAGGAGTGAGATAAGCCCCTTCTTAAGCTTCAACGTCTACCTCCGATTCGTTGTTGGACCATTTGGCCATGCGGCCGAAATTCTCTAAAACAGAAAAACTGCACTACAGACCCACTCTATGTAATCGCCCGTAGGTAAGGCAATCGAATGGGGGTAAGTTCTTGCTGCGGGCGGATTGTTTTATTGCGCCAGCCCCGCGCGGACCCACTCCAGATCCTCGACGACGCCCGGCCAGGGCGTCTCCAGAATCAGGACCGGCGCCTTGGAGGCGTCGATCATCGCCCGGATGACCTCGGGATCCATCTTGCCCTTGCCTATGTTGGCGTGGCGGTCGGCGCCGGTGCCCGGATTGTCCCGGGAGTCGTTGCAGTGGAGCACGTCGATGGTCCCCACGACCTTGAGCACCCTCTCGACGACGTCCACCAGGTCCTCCCCTGCCGCATGGGCGTGGCAGGTGTCGAAGCAGAAGCCGACCTCAAAGCCTTCGAGCTTCTCCCAGAGCCGTGCGATCTGGTCGACGTAACGGGCAACTGCGTTGTCGCCCCCCGCCGTGTTCTCGATCAGAACCCGGGCCGGGAACTGACGTTCCTCGAAGACCTTCCACCACCGGACAAACCCTTCCTCCACGTTGTCCTCGGCGTGGCCCCCGTGAACTATCACCCCGGCCGCTCCGATGGCCGCCGCAGCGTCCACGGTCTGGGCCAGGGTCTTGCGGGAGGGCACCCGGATGCGGGGCGAAGGGTGGCAGGGGTTCAGCCGGTAGGGAGCGTGGACGTAGATCGGCACCCCGCTCGCCTTCAATTCTTCGGCGTCCGGCCTCGGGTCCGGCTTGGAGAAGCTCTGCGGATCCCCCAGGAACATCTGGACGGCGTCCAGGCCCATGGCCTTCGCGTCGCCGAGCGGGTCCTCCTGCCCTACGTGTGCGCCTATCAGCATGAAAGGAAGACTATCCCGTGCGCAGTCAAAGCGACCCGGACAGCCGGGCGGAGAGTCGGTCCAGTGCGGCGTCTATCTCCCCCACCTCGATCTCCCGGGACAGCGACTCGCCGCTCGACAGGTAGGCGTAAGTCAGCCGCAGGGTCTCGCCCAGCGGGATGTTCAACTTCCTTAATGCGGCGGCGTAGACCGTCAGCTGGTCCAGGTCCGGGTGTTCGGAACGGTCGCCGGTCTTGAAGTCGACGATCTCCAACCCGCCGTCCGGGTTTTCGTAGACGGCGTCCATACGCCCCCTCACCAGCTGGTCCCCGACCTTCAGGACAAACCGCAGCTCCGCCATCGGCTCACCTCCGGGGAGCGTGGCGAGGGTACGGGATGAGTACCTCTCCTCCCACGCCGCCTTCAGCATTGCGAGCCGGCCGGCATCCACGTGTGAACCTGCGGCGTCAAGACCTTCCTCGTCGGCCAGTCCGGTTAGGCCGCGAGCCCGCTCCTCGATCCAGCGGTGGATCTCCACACCGATCCGCGCCGCTCCCGAGGGCCGCTGGGGAAGGGGCCGGGAAAGCTGGCGGTCGGTGATCCGACCCGCTGCCAGGGCCACCGCCTGGCTTGCGGTCAACGAGAAGCTTTTTTCCTCGGTATTTACAAACCGCGCCTCCTCCTCGGCGCCTGATCCCAGAGCGGCAATCGTGCGGCGGTGGTCGGCAAGGATCCTCTCGGCGGCGGCCCGCTCCTCGGAGTCCAGGGCCTCGAACAGCTCGTCTGGGGTGCGCCGGCCCGCGAGGAGATCCTCCAGCGCATCCACCGGCCCGTGCGGGAAGGCCGGGGTGGACTCGAACAGGTTGCGCACCACCGGGGGCCACACGGCTCGAGCCTGCAGCTCGGCCATCAACGGGCTTTCGTCCGGCTGCTCCGCCGTGACCAGGTTTTCGACCGCGTCGAGAGCGGCAACCTCTTCGAAGAAGATCGATGGACCGTGCGGCCTGCGCTGGCGCTCGTACCACCAGGACGCCGTCACGTAGAGACGCTGCCGGGCCCTGGTGAGGGCAACGTAGTACAGCCGGCGCTCGTCCTCGACCGCTCGCTCCTTCAGCTCACGGGTGAACTGGGCCTTCTTCTTGAGAACCGCGTTGCCCTTGGCGTCCTCGGTAAGGGGGTTCGGCAGGTGCTGGGCGTCCTCCCGGACACCGTACGGAAGCTGGCCGTAGCTGATCATCGGGTTGGAGGCCCGCTCGTCCGGAAAGATCGAGTACACCTTCTCCTGTTTTGCGTTCTCCGAAGCGGCGACCCCGGGGACGAAGACCACCTCGAACTCCAGCCCCTTGGCGCCGTGGACGGTGGTGAGCTTGACCGAGTCGTCGGCCGGCGTCACCTCCAGCTCCATGGTGTCCTCGGCGTCCTCGGCGGCATCGAGGTACTCGAGGAACTCGGCCAGCGAAGGCTCCCCCGAGATCGGTGCGAAGTTGGCGACCAGGCTCACGAACTGGCGCAGGTTGCCCATCGAGGCCGCAGCGTCCTGCCTCGGGCTGGCGGCCAGGGCGTCGGCGATGCCGGTGAGGCTTACGATCCGCTGGACCAGGTCCAGCAGCGGCGCGCCGGCGTCGGCCCGAAGCTCCCAGAGCTCGGATCGCATGCGCAGCAGGCGCTCCAGCACGTCCGGGGGAAGTTCGGGGATCAGCTCGAGGTGGTCCAGGGCCTCGACCAGCGAGAACGCCACCTCGTCCGGCTCGAAGTCGGTTTCGTCCGGGACGGCGATCCCTTCGGCGTGGGGAAGCTCCTTCTTTTTGGTCTCGGCCAGGTCCCGGGTCCGCCCGGCGGCCCAGCGAGCGAGCACCGCCAGGTCCCGGTAGTGGATACGGAAACGGGGGCCCAGGAGGATCCGGGCCAGCCACCGGTTGCTCGAGGGGCCCGGTTCGGCCACCAGACGAAGCCAGGAGACCGTGTCCATGACTTCCGGCACCTGGAGCAGCCCGCCCAGCCCGGCGACCTCTACAGGGATCTCATGGTCCTTGAGGACCGAATAAAGAATGCCCATGTGGGACTTGCGCCGGACCAGGACGGCGAAGTCCTTCCAGCCGGTGACCGGCCGGCCGGGCGCCACAGCCTTTCCGTGGAACTTCAGGATCTCCCCGGCGATGAACTCGGCCTCGGCCCGCTGGTCGGAGAGCAGCGCGGTTCCCACGAACCCCTCCCCGTTGGAGGGCACGGATGCCAGCGGCTGCCCGGGGCGGCGATCCGGGGCGACCCGGTCGATGACTGCGTTGGCGACCTCGACCACCCGCGACCCGCTCCGGAAGTTGTCCGACAGGGACAGGTACCGATGGGACTCGCCGCCGGCCCGCAGGAAGTGCTTGAGCGGGAAGTCGATCAGGTTGAACAACGTGGACCCGCGCCACTGGAAGATGTTCTGCCGGGCGTCGCCCACCGCCGTCACGTTGCTGCCGTGCGGCGCAAGCGCCTGCATCATCCGCCGCTGGGCGACGTTGGTGTCCTGGTACTCGTCCAGCAGGATGGCCGGGTACCGCTGCCGGAGCCCCTCGGCCACCGACTCCCACGTCTCCAGGATCTCCACCGCCTTGGTCACCTGGTCCCCGAAGTCCATACACCGCCGTCTGCGCTTCAGGTCCTGGTAGGCCCGTACCACCCGGGCGAGCTCTGAGCGGCGCCCCGAGTTCAGCAGGACGTCTCGTTCGTACGCGGCCTCCCGCTCGATGATCCGCCGGTCCTCCGCCGCCACCTGCTCCGGCGTGACGTAGTTGTTGGCGCACTGGTCGGCCAGCCCAAGGGCCATCTTGGTCAAAGAGGCGATGGAACGGGAGTCGATCGCGTCGAACGGCTCCACGTGGTTCAGCGACTCGGCAAGCAGCTGCCAGGTCTGCGCCTGCGAGAGCAGCGAGGACTCGGGGTCGACCCCCACCCGGACCCCCTCCTGGCGCACGATCCGGTCGGCGAACGAGTTGTAGGTGGACACGGTGGGGAGCTCGGTGGGCGGCGGGTCCATGCTGGCGAAGGCGAGCTCGATCCGCTCCTCGAGCTCCCGGGCCGCCTTGTTGGTGAAGGTCAGGCCGAGGATCTGCGACGGCCGGGCTATCCCCTCCTCGACCATCCACACCATGCGGGCGGCCATGATGGCGGTCTTGCCGCTGCCGGCGCCGGCGATGATGGCCAGCGGCTCGGGCGGGTGGGAGATTGCTCGCCACTGCTCGTCGGTGGGGTCGTTGCCCCGCATCGCCGCCCTGACCGCGGTGCTCGCACCTGCCAGCCTGAGGGTCATACGCCCACCTCCTGGCCGTCCGGGTAAAGCGGGCACAGGGGCCGCATCTTGCAGAAGTGGCAGTCGGCGCCCGGGCTGGGCCGGAAGTCCTCGGTGCGCACGGCGGCGATGATGTCGGGCAGCTTGGCGATGACCTTCTCGGCCTGCTCCGCGTTCTGGGTGAGCACCTGGTGCGACCCGTCCCGGCTGTAGGCGCCCGGGTAGACCAGCCGGGCCAGCTGGGGCTCCCCGAGGTCCTTCAGGTTCTCGTCCATCTTGGCGGCCAGGTGGTAGATGGCCAGCTGCAGGGAGCTCTGCGCCTCGACGTAGCTGGGCGCCCACTTGGCGGTTTTGTAGTCCGTGAGGATCACCGCCTTGCCCTTGTTCTTAAGGTCCATCCGGTCGATCCGCCCCCGAAGGACCGCCCCGGCGTAAGGGAAGGAGAACTGCCGCTCGGAGACGACGTTCGGTCCCGAGGCAGCCTCGTTCTCGTAGAACACCTTGAGCATCTTCAGCCCGTCCCGGTGGAACTGCCGGGCGATGGTGGAGTTGGGGAAGATCGTCTCGTCGAAGATCTTGGCGTACTCGGCCTGCAGGGTCCCCGGGTCCGAGATCCGGCCCTCGTGCCAGGCCTCGAACAGGGCGTGGATCCAGGTCCCGAACTTCATCGAGTAGGTGGACGCCGGGTCCAGGCCGAGCACCGACTGCAGCACGTACTGCAACCCGCAGTTCTCGAAGACGCTGAGCCGGGAGTAGGAGGTGCGAAGCTCCCCGTCGACCAGGGGATTCGCCCCGGCGGTCCAGCCGGCCCGGCCGTACCAGCCCGACGGGTCCGTCCCCGGGATCTCCGCCAGCGCGACAACGGCAGCTACTTTTTCGGCCTGGCTCGTGCTCCGGGTGGCGAGGCGCCGGCGCAGGTTGGCCGACAGCTCGGAATGGGTGAGAGGCGGGAGCTCCCCGGGAGGGGCCAGGGCGGGGGCTTCGCCCGAAAGCTCGATCAAAAAGCGGCTGGGCTTCGATCGCCCGCCGTTGGGCGGCGCGGCGGTGAAGATCGCCCGCTTCCGCGCCCGGGAAGCGGCCACGTAGAAGGTCCTGCGGTCCTCTGAGACCGCCGCCAGCTCGCGGTTGACCGCATCCGGCATCTGAAGCAGGTACGGGTCGAACAGTCCCTGGGCCCGGTGGCCCTTTGGGATCCAGGCGTCCAGGCAGCCTGCGACAACCACCACGTCCCACTCCCGGCCCTTGGCGCCGTGGAAGGTGGAGATGGCCACGCCCTGTGCCCGGCGGGCCGACGGAGCCAGCCAGGGGTCCGCCCCGAAGTCGGCTCTAGCCGCCTCGTTCAGGTACTCGCCGATCGACCCGGCGCCCCGCCGGCGCTCGACGAAGCGCTCCAGGCCGTGGCTGAACGCCACCAGGGCGTCGATAGCTGCGTTCGCCGGGTCCAGCGGGTCGGCCAGAGCCCGCTCCTGGAGGCCCTGGTAGTACTTGGACTGCGAATACACCTGCCAGAAGCACTCGTCGGCCTGGCCCTGGAACTCCCGGACCAACTCCGAGAGCTTGGTGAGCTCCCCGGCTTCCGGGGCTTCGGAGACGACCTCCTCCAGAGTGCGGCGGGTGCGCCAGGCGTCCCTCTCGAACCCGCGGCGGGTGGGGTAGTCGAGGCCCACCAGCGGGCAGGTAAGCAGGTCCGGGAGCAGGCGGGGCGTCGCCTCGCCCAGGGTGACCCGTACCAGGTCCAGGAAACACTTGACGACGGGCTCCAGCGCCAGCGGCCGGTCCCCCTGCATCGGCTGATAGGGGACGTCGCACTGCTCGAGCGCCCTCTGCAGCGGCGTAAGCAGGTAGCGGGGCTGCGACACCAGAACGGCCATGTCCGACCACGCCACCTTGTCCAGAACGTGCATGCGCCGGAGCTCCCGGGCGATCGAGGAGGCCTCCTCCACCGTCGACAGGTACTGCCGGCACTCGAACTCGGTTGGGTGGCCGGCAGGGACGGTGGGGCGGTGGGTGGCCAGCTCGTCGTTGTGCCGGATCAATTTCCCCAGCGCCGCCGCCAGCGGCGCCCCGACCCTGCGGTTTTCGTTCAGAACAACGGTGCGGTGCTCGCCGAACGACTTCCGGAACCCGAAGAGCCAGTCCGGCTGCGCTCCCCGGTAGGTCTCGATCCCGCTGTCCGGGTCCCCGGCAACCACCAGGTTGGCGGTCTGCAGGTGCCCGAGCAGCGCGAGGTGGGCCTGGCCCATGTCCTGCCCGTCGTCGACCATCACGTGCGGGAAGCGCTCGCGAAGAGCCGCCGCGACCGAAGGGTCCTGCTCCAGCAGGCGGACGGCCGATGAAATCATCTGCGCGTAGTCCATCCGGGAGCGGTTCCTGAGGTGGGCCCGGTAGACGTCGACAAACGCGACGACCTCCGACCAGTCCGGCTTGGTCCTGGTCAGGGCGGTCAGGCTTTCCGACGAGTGCAGGTCCTGCTCGACCCTCAGGCAGAAGTCGGCCACCTCATCGGCAAACGCCCGCTCCTTTAGCCGCTCGCCCCAGTGCGGCCAGCGGGCCGGGTCCTCGGACTCCAGAAGCTCGCGCACCGCTCCCCACTGCTCGGGGGCGGTCAACAGGACCGGGGGCTCCGAGAATCCGAGGACCGGGTAGTAGCGGGTGACCAGGTGGTAGGCAAGGGCGTGCCAGGTGTAGACGGGGACCTCCACCGACGCCTCGTGCGGAAGGAGGCGCACAATCCGCTCCCGGGCCTTCATGGAGTAGCTGCGGTTGCTGCAGAGCAGCAGCATGCGATGCGGGTCCACTCCCCCGGCGGTGGCCAGGTGAAGGTAACGCTCCTCCACCAGGCGGGTCTTGCCCGTTCCCGGACTGCCCAGCACAAGCAGAGGCGTGCCGGTATGAGAAAGCACTTCCTCCCGTGGAGTCACCGAAGACATCCTTTGTTCGACTGGGGGAAGTGGGCTAAGGGTTTTCATCTTAGAACCCAACCTACTCCGCGGGTATGACAGAACTTCCGGCCGGCGCCCGAACAGGCACGAAAATAACGGTTACGGAAGGATCAGGGTCTGCCCCGGGAAGACTTGCGGTGACGAGAGGCGGTTGATCTCCAGCAGGTCGTCGACGTACGCCCGCGGGTCCCCTCCGTCGCCGTACTCTCCGGCGACCGCCCACAAGGTCTCCCCTGATTCGACTACGTGGGTGCGGGGCTCGGAGACACTGGAGACCACCGAAACCATCCGCGGAACCAGCAGCATGGCCACCGTTGCGAGAACGATGAGGAAAAGCGCAATGCGCCCGGGCACCAGCCGAAGCTGGGGAGCAGGAGGCGCAATCGCTCCCGCCGTGGCCGGAACCCGCCAGCCTCCGGCTCCCGAAGGTGCGCACCCGGCCGAGGAAGGCCGGCCGTAAACGGCTGAGGTCGTTGACTTCGAACGTGTGTTCTGCATAATTGGGATGGTAGTGAGAACATGTGTTCGAGTCAAGCACCGATCGAACATATGTTTGTCCCGGGTCAGATGGCCCGCACGGCGGAAGGGACCTGTTGATGGAGAAGACTTTGGACGGAACCGATCTGACCCTCAAACAGAGGGCCATCCTGGACTTCATCGTGGCGACGGTGGAGACCCGCGGCTTTCCGCCTGCGGTGAGAGAGATCTGCGAGGCGGTGGGGCTCAGCTCCCCCAGCACGGTGCACGCCCACCTCGGCAGCCTGGAGGACCGCGGCTACATCCGCCGGGACCCCACCAAGCCCCGGGCAATCGACGTCCGCTGGGGCCGCCACTCTCAGGCAGCGCCGGCGCCTGTCGAGGACCGGTCGGTGACTGACCTGCCGATCTACGGGTCGATCGCCGCCGGGCCCACCTCGCTGGCCGAACAGAACCTCGAAGGGACCCTCCCGTTCCCGAAGGACTTCATCTCCGACACAAACCACTTCGTGCTCACCGTCAAGGGAGAGAGCATGATCGACGCGGGTATTCTGGATGGCGACCTGGTAGTCATCCGAGCACAGTCGGATGCGTCGAACGGCGACATCGTCGCTGCCCAGGTTTTTGGGGAGACAGGCGAAGCTGAGGCAACCATCAAACGGTTCCGGAGAGAGGGAGGCAGGATCCTTCTGGTTCCGGCCAACCCCACCATGGAGCCCATCCCGGCTCCGGCCGACCTCAAGATCCTCGGCAAAGCAGTCGCGCTGGTCCGTCGTATCTGAATCACCCCGTTCGGGGAGATTCCGCTTCCCGGTAGCTCTTTTCGCCCTGCTGTTCCTTCTGGGCGCCTGCTTCAGCCCGACCGCAGTCGTTCCCAAAAAGGATTCGGTCTCGGACCGGCTGGAGGAGTTCCTCGACCAACGCGTCGAGCTCTTGAAGGCCAAGGACATCCAGGGCTTTTTGGAGCCCTCAACCCCCGCCGCCCAGGAGTTCGAACGGCCCATCGCCATCGGCGCCGTGGCGGTCCCGCTGACCGGGCTGGACATGCGCCTGGACCGGGGCGCACTCCAGGAACAGGGAGATTCGCTGACCGGGGTCCGCGTGGACCTGGTCTACCGGTACGAAGGCCTGCCGGACGACAACTCCTTCCGCATCACCCTCAACTACGACTTCGCCGAGGTCGACGGCAAGTGGAGCGTTAGAGCCGCTCGCATGAAGCCCGGCGCCTCGCTGCCGGTCTGGGCCTCCGGTCCGATCCAGACCAAGCAGTCCGAGCACTTCCTGGCGCTGTACCGTCCCGAGCTGACCGACCCCGACCGCATCCTCCGTGAAGCCGAGGAGGCCCGCTCCCAGCTCGACGGCAAGATCACCTTCCCGCTCGAGGACAAGTACGTGATCCTGGTCGCCCGTGACGACGCCGAATACCAGACGATGTCGAGCGCCATGCTCGGCCCGGTGTCGGCGATTGCCCAGGTCGAGACGTCCTACGAAGTGACGCCCAACACCATCCGGGTGCTCAGCCGCCAGATGGTGATCAACGCAAAGAAGCTGCACGAGGACGGCACGGCGCTGGAGACGCTGCGCCACGAGCTCGGCCACCTGGCGGTCGCCCAGTACACCCGGCCCTTCACGCCGGCCTGGGTGAGCGAGTCGGCTGCGATGTACCTGGCCGGCACCCGTCCGGAGTCGATATGGCGCAACGGCCTCAGCCGGAACCGGTTCGACGGCATCAACATCGAGCGGCTGACCAGGGCCTCCAACCTGGGCGAGCACGACTCCAGCCGGGAGGGCGCCTCCCTGGAGTACGCCTACTCGGCCGCCGCCGCCTGGTACCTGGTGGAGACCTTCGGGGCCGAGAGGTACTGGGAGTTCTACCGTTCATACGCCGATGTGCCGGCCAGGGACCTCTACGAACGGCTGCCGGAAAACGCCGGGGCGCCCGGGGGTGAGCAGGCGATCGAGGGGCTGGCCGTCACCACCACCGGCGGGTCGCTGCACCAGCTTTTCGCCCTGGACCAGGGAACCCTCGACCAGGCGATCCGCTCCTGGATGCAGTCCCAGGTCGCTTAATAGCCGGATAACCGGGTAAAACCGGTCAATGCGAGTAGTCCAATCCAAGTCCCGCACGCACGATGCGGACCCCGATCGGGATGAGAGTTTCCGCCGCGTCCTGGCGGAGTCCATCGAGATCACCGAGAACAACGGCGTCCAGTACCTGGTCGGCGGGAGCCTGGCCTCCCTCACCTGGGGCCGCCCGAGCCGGACCGGCGACGTCGACCTGATCATCGACCCCCGCTCGGCCAAACCACTTTTGAAGGCGTTCGGGGAGGCCGGTTACCAGACCGAGGAGACCTTCCCCCAGTGGCTGTTCAAAGCCCGCAAGGACAAGATCACGGTCGACCTGATCTTCGAGATGGCGGGACCGCTCTATCTCGAGCCGCAGATGCTGGAGCGGGGAACCGTCGTGGAGATCCTCGGCACCAAGGTGCAGATGATCAGTCCGGAGGACTTCATCGTCAGTCAGGCAATGGCGTTCAAGGAGGACACCGCGGTCTACTGGTTCAACGCCTTCGGCGTGATCGCCCGGCAGGACCTGGACTGGGACTACCTCGTGGAGATGGCCCAGCGCGGCCCCCGGATGTTCCTCTCGATGCTCCTCCTGGCCCAGGCCAAGGACCTCCCGGTCCCCGACTCCGTCATCCGCCGCATCTTCGCCGGGGCGTTCCCCGAGCACGAGTGAGCTGCTCCGAGTACGACGCCGCCAAACTGTGCGACGCGCTGGCGCGCGACGACCGCACCGGTGAGCTCGGGATCGACGTCAGCATCACCGGGGGCAAGGTGTTCCTGCACGGCAAGGTTTCGACCCCCGACCGGCGGGACGCCATCGCCGAGGTGGCCGCCGAGTTCCTGCCCCACTGCACGGTCGTCAACGAAGTGACGGTTACGGAGCTGGCAGACCCGAACGTGGAGATGCTGCCGTGATCCGGATCGCGGCGGTGGGCGACGTCCACTTCGGCCACGACAGCGCCGGCACGATGCGCCCGCACCTGGAGACCATCGGCGAGCAGGCCGACGTGCTTCTCATAGCCGGGGACCTCACCCGCCACGGGCTGGCGGAGGAGGCCGCGGTGCTGGCCAAAGAGCTGCGAGACGTCAGCATCCCGGTGATCTCGATCCTCGGGAACCACGACTACCACTGCGACGAACAGGACGAGATCCGCAAGCTGCTCGAGGAGGCCGGGGTGACCGTGCTGGAGGGTGAGTCGAGCGTCCTGCAGATCGGCAGTTGCACGCTGGGGGTCGTCGGCACCAAGGGGTTCGGAGGGGGCTTCGCCGGCGCGTGCGGGAGCGACTTCGGCGAGCCGGAGATGAAAGCCTTCATACGTCACACCAAAGCGCTTTCCGACCGGATCTTCAAAGAGCTGTCTTCACTGGACACCGACTACAAGGTGGTTCTGCTGCACTACTCGCCGGTGGAGGACACCCTGGTCGGGGAGCGGCTGGAGATCTACCCGTTCCTCGGGAGCTACCTGATGGCGGAGGCGATCGACTCGGCAGGCGCCGACCTGGCCATCCACGGCCACGCCCACGGGGGCAGCGAGAAGGGCCTGACCGCCAAGGGAATCGACGTGCGCAACGTCGCCCAGCCCATGCTCGGGCGCCCGTACACCGTGTACTGCCTGGGGTCGAAAGTCCTAGGAAAGACCTAAAATGGTGACCTGACGGTGGGACACTTCTAGTCCCCCGGATACCCGCATCCCGGGTCGGTAACAGCGCCTTCTCGAAATCTAGGATCGCCCATGGCCCACGTGATGCATCGAACAACGCCCCGGCGCCTGAAGCGTTGGGGCCGATCTCTGGCGCTGCTCGGCGCCGCACTTGCGATCTTTGCGACGGCCGGGACCCGCCAGTCGGTAGCCGTGCAGGTCAACGGCCGAACCGTGTCGGTCTTCGACCGGACGCCGGTCGACGAGGCGCTGGGCCTGGCCGGGGTAGACGTGAAGGACGGGGCGCTCTACTCGGCCGGACAGGGGTTGCTGCTGGAGCGCAACTTCAACCCGCCGGGCCTCTGGGTTAACGGCGATCCGGCCAACCGGTCGACCGAGCTTAGAGCCAACGACCAGGTGAGGGCGGAGAACGGCCCCGACGCCTGGGAGAAGGTCGAGGTCGAGAAGGTGGTCATTCCGTCCGGCCTCCCCGAGGTTGAGCACCGCCTGTGGAACCCGGGGCAAAACGGCATGGACGAGGTGGCGAAGGGCTCGCGGAGCGGAGAGGTGATCTCCAGAACCAACACGGTGGCGATGGTGCCGGCGGCCCCGGAGGCGGCCCCCGTGGTGGCGCTCACCTTCGACGACGGCCCCGACCCCCGCTGGACGGTGCCGATTCTCGAAAACCTGAAGCGAGAGGGCATCAAGGCGACATTCTGCGTGGTCGGAAGGCAGGCCAGGAAGTACCCGGAGTTGATCGCCCTGATCGTCGCCGAGGGCCACATGCTCTGCGACCACACCGAGACCCACCCGGAGGGGTTGAAGAGCAAACCCCGGGCGGAGATCGACCTGGAGGTCGGCTCCCCGTCGTTCTACCTCCGGTCGCTGTCGGGCGTGGCCCCCGGCTTCTTCCGGGCGCCGGGGGGGTCGATCAACGACAAGGTGATAACGGCCGCTACCTCCCGGAACATGCGGATGTTGGGCTGGTCGGTGGACCCCCGCGACTTCAAAGGTCCCTCGCCGGAGGAGATCCAGCAGCGGGTGATGGAGGAGGTGAAGCCCGGCTCGGTGATCCTGCTTCACGACGGGGGAGGCATCCGCTCGAAGACGGTGGCGGCGCTTCCGGGCCTGATCACCCAGTTGAAGGCTGCGGGATACGGGTTCCGGACGCCTTAGAAAATTCTTCGAAGGTTCCCCATCAAGCCGTTTTCTGTCACCCCTGGTCACTACCATCGAGCACATGTTCGAAAGGTTGGAGAACATCCTCAGCCAGTTGCAGGCCTTCGTCGAGGGCTTCGACGCCTCGGGCCTGGACCGGGCCCAGTCCCTGGAGCTGTACGAGAGGCTTTGTGTCGGCGAGAGGATGATGCACGCGGCCAAGGCGCTGGCCGGAAAGCAGCTGGCGGACTGCAGGGCCTGGTACGAGACCGGTTACAAATCAACCGCTCACTTCATGGCCGCGACTGCCGGCACCACATCTCGCACCAGTGCCACATGCTCGAGGTCGCCGACCTGCTCCCCGGGCTACCCGAGACCGACAAGGCCTTCCGCTCCGGAGCGCTGACCGAAGAAGAGGTCATCGACCTGGCCTTTGCGGCCGCCTTGGACCCGGAGTCGGAGGAGGGTCTGCTGGTCCTGGCCGAGGCCGCCTCGCTCGAGGAGTTCCGGGCCGAGTGCGCCCGGGTCCGCCACGCCGCCTCCTCCGAGGCGCAGCGTCACGAAAGGGCCCACAAGCGCCGCTACCTAAAGCACTGGATCGACCTCGACGGTGCCTTTCGCCTCT
>DASTUJ010000072.1 GCA_035759705.1 Actinomycetota bacterium
GGGGTTGGGAGTTGCTCGAAGCAGTGTGCACGGGCAGGCGTTCGAGCCTGAGGAGCGAAACCGGAGGGAGCGCCGTGGAGATGGCGCTGGTACTCCCGGTGCTGGCTCTGATCCTGGCGGGAATCCTCGACTTCGGACTGGTCTTCAGCGACCTCATGGCCCTCAAGCAGGGAGTGGGCGCCGGAGTACGACAGGGGGTTGTCGGCCAGACGGGGTCCGTTTCCAGCTGTTCGATCAACGGCGCCGCCGGCGCAACCACCGACACGAAGAAGCTGATGTGCCTGACCAAGGACCATGTGGGACTCGACGACGCGGAGACCCGGACGATGGTCTCTTTTCCGGACTCGAAGCTGAAAGGCGGGTCGCTGATTATCTGCGCTCAGACGCCTCTCGAGTCGGCGAGCACGTTCTTTGACCCAATTCTGAACGGAGCCCTGAAGGCAAGAGTCCATATGCGCATCGAACAGGATCTGTCCACCTTCGGCACCTCTTCAGAGACCGCTCTGGCCGGTTCCGATTGGAGTTGGTGCGTGTGACAGCAGCGCCGACCACCTTCGGATCACCAGGGAGCACCCCAAACAACAATCGGAACCAACCAGTCACCAAGTTCAGGAGATATCAGGTATGAAGCGCTCGAAAGTCGTTGTGATCGGTGGAGCAGTGATGGCTATCCTCGGAATGCTCCTGGCTTACCTGTACACGGCCAGTGCCGGCAAGAACGCCCCCGCGACCACCACCGGCAAGACCGAAACCGCCTTCGCTTACGTCGCGGTCAACGACCTGACGGTCGGGACCCTCTGGGAGGACCTGGCCGAGGACATCGAGCGGCGCCAGATACCGGTGTCGCTTCGCCCGCCGGGCGCCATCTCCGACCCGAGCCAGGCCGAGGGTAAGACCCTGGTCCGGTCTATGTCGAAGGGCGAGATCCTGACCACCGTGCAGTTCAACAAGAACGGTTCCGAGAGCCTCAAGATCCCCGAGGGCATGAGGGCGCTGACCATCAGCGTGCCGCTGCCGCAGGGAGTCGGCGACTACATCCAGCCGGGGTCGAAGGCGGACATCTTCGTCACCTTCAAAGGACTGCCCGGCGAACCGCTCCCCGAGGACGCCACCCTCACCCAACTGCTGTTGAGCGACATCACGGTGCTGGCCAACCGCCGGGCGCTTTCGGCTGCGGCACAGGCCGCAGGAGAGGCTCCCGCGGAGTCGGGCGAGATCCTGCTGACCCTTTCCGTGAACACCGACCAGGCGGAGAAGATCATCTTCGCCAAGGAGAACGGCGCGCTTTGGCTGACCCTGATGAACGCCGGGGACCCGCCCGCAATCGGCACCGGCCGAACCTTCAGGACGGCGCTCGCATGAGCATGAGACTGCGCAACCAGCCGGAGGACTTTCCGGGTCCCCTGGGAGAGCCTATTGCCCCGGTCGACTACGAGCTTCTCCGCCGGCTCGAGATGGAGAGGCCCCCGGCAGCCGTTGTGACTCCCCGTACGCCTGAGGTTGCTCCGGAGCAGCCGAGGCTGGTGCAGCTGGTGTCGGCCCGGGACGACGAAGAAGACGAGATCGAAGCAGTCGAGGACGAGCCGGACATCGACCCCCCGACGGGGGCCGAGCGCCAGCCCAAGGTCATCGTTGTCGACCGTGTGGGCACCCTAGCTTCCGCGCTGGGGAAGGTCGCTGAAGGGCTCGACCCCGCGCCCGAGGTATTGAAGCTGGACCGCCCCACCGAGATAGTGGAGGTGGCGGCGGCCGAAGACCCGGATGTGATCATTCTCGGGCTGGAGGAGGTGACCGGCGCAGGCCTCAAGAGGCTGGCCGTGATCCACAAGGCCCAGCCGAAGATCGTCATTGTGCTGTCGGACAACCGTCGCAAGACGTGGACGGCGGCCCAGATGGCGGCCAGCGGCGCCAGCGACTTCATCCCGCCCAACCCGTCGAAGGCCCGGCTGCGGACCAAGCTTTCGGCCGCTCTGAACACGGCCGAGCAGCTGCGGGAGGGCAGCGTGGTGGTGACCGAGCGGGTCGTGATTCAGGACGCCGCTCCGGTGGAGGAATCCCGCGGACGCACTTCGACGGTTGCCCTCGCCCGGCTCTTCACCGTGGCGTCGGCTTCGGGCGGCAGCGGCAAGACCATGGTGGCGAGCAACCTTGCCGCCTATCTGGCGAAGGCCACCGGGGGCCGGGTTCTGCTGGTGGACCTCGACCTGCAGTTCGGCGAGATCGCTCCGTCCCTGCACCTGCACCCGCAGAGGACGATCGAGGACCTGCTCGGGGATCCGGATGAGCTGATGGAGTCGGTGGTCGAGCACAGCGCCGGATTCAACGCCCTATGCGCCCCGGTCGACGTTCTGGCCGGCGAACGAATCGGTCCGGACGAGGTTACGACGATCCTGGACGTGGCCCGGCGCCAGTTCGACTACGTCGTCGTCGACACCCCGCCCTCCCTCAACGAGACGTGCCTGGCCGTCTTCGACCAGTCCGAGAAGATCATCGTGACGGCGAACATGGATGTCCCGTCGCTGAAAAACATGCGCCGGTACCTGGAGACCATCGAGAAGCTCGACGTCGCCCCCGAAAAGGCGGTCCTGCTGGTCAACCGCTCGGACTCGAACATCGGCCTGGACCTTCAGGGTGTCGGCCAGCTCTTCCCGCAGGGGTTCCTGGCGGTGGTTCCGGTCTCCCGGGAGATCCCGTGGGCCACCAACATGGGCATCCCGCTGCTGGAGGCCAAGCCCAAGTCCGAAATCTCCCGCCAGCTGGCCGAGGGGTTCGCCACCTTGGTCCCCCCGGGTCCCGGCATTCAAGTTCCCTGGATCACCCCCGGTCACGGCGTCAAGCGTTCCGGCCTGCTTGGCCGCAAGAAAGGACAGAGCTAGATGGCGCTTTCGGACCGCCTGGAGAAGATCGAGACCGAAAAGGCCCGCGTCTCGGGGGTGAAGGCATCCCTGGTGCCCGACAAGAAGCGCAAGACTGCAGCCGGCACCTCCGCGAACTGGGGCCAGATGAAACGGCAGGTTCGCGACGCCCTCATGGAGGAGCTGGGGACCAAGCTGTACGCCAAGTCCAAGGCGGAGGAGATGAAGATTGTCCTATCGGAGAACCTCGAGGCGGCGCTCAGCCGGGCGGGGATCGTCCTTCCCGCATCCCAGCGGCCGAAGTTCGTTGCCGAGCTGACCGCCGACCTGCTCGGTTACGGGCCCCTGGAGGAGCTGCTCTCCCAGCCCGACATCACCGAGATCATGTGCAACGGCTACAACGACATCTACATCGAGAAGTCCGGCAAGCTCATCCACTCGGATGTCAGCTTCACCGACGAGGCCCACCTCAGGCAGGTCATCGAGAAGATCGTGGCGACGGTCGGCCGGAGGATCGACGAGTCCTCACCCATGGTGGACGCCCGCCTGCTGGACGGCTCCCGGGTGAACGCGATGCTGCCCCCCGTCGCCGTCGACTCCCCGGTGCTCACCATCCGGCGTTTCCCGGCCAAGCCGTTCGCCATGAGCGACCTGATCCGCCTGGGCGCGGTGACTCCGGACGCAGGGTTCTTCCTGGAGGCCGCGGTGCTCGGACGGCTCAACATGATCGTCTCGGGCGGAACGGGAACCGGAAAGACCACCCTTTTGAACATCCTGGGCGACTTCGTCCCGGAGAACGAGCGCATCATCACCATCGAGGACGCCGCGGAGATCCGGCTCTCCAAGCCCCACGTGGTCCGGATGGAGGCCCGTCCGGCCAACATCGAGGGAGTCGGCCAGGTGGGCATCCGTGAGCTGGTCCGCAACGCGTTGCGGATGCGGCCCGACCGGATCATCGTCGGAGAGGTCCGCGGCGGCGAGGCGCTGGACATGCTTCAGGCAATGAACACCGGGCACGAGGGAAGCCTCACCACCGTCCACTCCAACTCGCCGCGTGATGCGCTCACCAGGCTCGACACCATGGTGATGATGGCCGGCTACGACCTGCCCGTGCGTGCAATTCGCCAGCAGGTGGCCGCGGCGCTGGACATCGTCATCCAGATTCAACGGTTCGGTGACGGGTCCCGGCGTATCACCCACATCTCCGAGATCCAGGGCATGGAAGGCGACATCATCACCCTCCAGGACATCTTCCGGTACTCGTTCGCCGAGGGCGGAAGCGCCTCGGCGACCTCCTCGGGCAGCCTCAAGCCGACCGGGCTGCGCCCGAAGATCATCGAGAAGCTGCAGGACAAGGGGGTCGACGTCCCCGCCCGCCTCTTCCGCCCCCGGACCGAACCTCCGGCCGCCGCAGCCGGCAACCGGATTCTGACCGCCGCCAACGGAAAGAAGTCGTCGAGATGATGCAGCTGGCAGCGATCCTGCTGATCGGCGCAGGGTTCGTCGTCTGCGCCGTCGGTTTGTCCAAGGGCGCCACCGACCGCAACGCCGCGCTGAGAGAGCTTCTGGACAAAGAGCTGGACGTACCGACCAGGTCACCGCAGGACCTCTCGAAGCTGATGGAGAAGGCCGGAGCTTTTGCAGACCGAGCGATGGGACAGTCGCAGGCCGTCGGGAAGGTGCGGTTCAGGCTCATCCAATCGGGCTCGACTCTGAGGTCGGGGGAGTTCGGCGCCATGGTGGCCATGGGCGCCCTTGTCACCGCAGCGCTGCTGTACCTGCTCACCGACTCGATCATCGGAGCGCTGGTGGGCCTGGTGGTCATCCCGATGCTGTCACTCTCGCGGCTGAAGTCGAAGGCAGCCAAGAGGGTCGCCAAACTCGAGTCCCAGCTTCCCGAAACCCTTCAGCTGATCGCCGGCTCGCTGGACTCCGGAACCTCGCTGCTGCTCGGTATGGAGCTGGCGGGCGCCGAGGGGGAGTCGCCGCTGGCCGACGAGCTGGCCCGGGTGGTTGCCGAGTCGGCGGTGGGGCGCCCGCTTCTGGAGGGCCTCGACGCCATGTCGGAACGTATCGGCTCCAAGGACATCTCGTGGACCGTCAAAGCCATCCGCATCCAGCACCAGACCGGCGGCAAGCTGGCCGACACGCTTCGAATCCTGGCCGACTTCATGCACACGCGGCAGGAGGTCCGGGGTGAGGTCCGTGCCCTCTCCGCCGAGGCCCGCATCTCCGGCAAGATCCTGATCATCATGCCGATATC
>DASTUJ010000073.1 GCA_035759705.1 Actinomycetota bacterium
GGGCGGTTACTTCCCCTACACGCCGGCTCTGTCGCTGTTGTTCGGCCTTCGGGAGTCGCTGGACATGCTGCTCGACGAGGGCATGGACAACGTCTTCGCCCGCCACAAGCGGCTCGCCGAGGGCGTGCGGGCAGCGGTCGACGCCTGGGGCCTGGAGCTCTGCGCCCGCAAGCCGAAGTGGAACTCGGACACCGTGACCGCGGTGATGGTCCCGGAGGACGTCGACGGGGCGAAGGTCATCGACCTCGCCTTCCGGCGGCACAACCTGGCGCTCGGCGCCGGGCTGACCAGGATGGCCGGCAAGCTGTTCCGCATCGGCCACATGGGCGACCTCAACGATCTGATGGTCCTGGGTGCACTGGGCGGGGTCGAGATGGCCATGGCCGACGCCGGAATGAAGGTGGATTTCGGAAGCGGCGTGGGGGCCGCGGCTGCCTACTACCAGCGGACACCCGCCGCGCACCATTAGTTGAACGATCGTCCCAGGGTGGTGGTAACCCGCCGCCTGCCGAAGCCGGTCGAGGACGAGCTGAGCAGGCTGTTCGACGCCCGGCTGAACACCGATGACCGGGCTCTGACCACCGAGGAGTTGCGTGAGGCGGTCGCCACCGCAGACGCACTGCTTCCGACCGTCACGGACAAAATCTCTGCCGAGGTGTTGGGGGCCGGCCCCCGCCGCGTCCGGATCGTCGCCAACTTCGGCGTCGGCTACAACAACATCGACGTCGAAGCCGCAAAGGCCGCCGGCATTGCCGTCACCAACACACCCGGCGCCCTGACCGACTGCACCGCCGACCTGGCGATGACCCTTCTGCTCTCGGCCGCCCGCCGGGCGGGGGAGGGCGAACGCCACCTGCGGGAGGGCAGCTGGACCGGCTGGCGCCCGACCCACATGCTGGGGACCAAGGTCACCGGCAAGACGCTGGGGATCATCGGGCTCGGGCGCATCGGCCGGGCGGTCGCCCGGCGGGCCCACCACGGCTTCGGCATGAAGATCCTCTACTACAACCGCACTCCGGTCCCGGCAGATCAGATCGAAGACCTTGACGCCGAGCTGTGCACCCTGGAGCAGCTGCTGGCCCGGAGCGACTTCGTCTCGCTGCACTGCCCGTCGACCCCGGACACCCGCCACCTTTTGAACGCCGAGACCCTGGCGTTGATGAAGCCGGGGGCGTTCCTGATCAACAGCGCCCGCGGAGACGTCGTCGACGAGTCGGCCCTGGTGGACGCCCTGAAGTCGGGAACGATCGCCGGGGCCGGGCTTGATGTCTACGACGGCGAGCCGGCGGTCCGTCCCGAGCTCGCCACGATGGAGAACGTCGTCTTGCTGCCGCACCTGGGCAGCGCCACCACCGAGACCCGCGTGGCAATGGGGATGCGGGCGGTCGCCAACCTGAAGGCCTTCTTCAACGGCGACCCGCCGCCGGACCGGGTGGCCTGAAGCTTCGAACCACCTGGCCGGTCCGGTGAGGAACCGGCCAGGCGGCCCGCGAGACTAACTGTCCTGGCCTTCTCCCTCGTCGCCTTCGTCCTCGGGAGTCTCCAGCCACTTGTGCATTAGCCCTCCTTGTCGCCGTTTGCCGGGGAAGCCCGTCAATCGTAATTCCGTCCGCAAGCCCCTTCAATGGAGAATTTAAGCTTGACATGTGACCAAACAGTCACATATATTTCTGGTTATGGATGAAGTGTTCAAGGCACTCGCAGACCCCACCCGACGGAGCCTGCTGGACGAGCTCTTCCGGGAGGACGGCCAGTCCCTGACGAGCCTCGAACAGCGGCTTCCGATGACCCGGTTCGGGGTCATGAAGCACCTGAAGCTGCTCGAGGAGGCGGGGCTGGTGGTCACCCGGCGGAAGGGGAGGGAGAAGCTCCACTTCTTGAATCCGGTACCGATCCGGCTTGTCCACGACCGGTGGGTGAGCAAGTACGCCGAACCATGGGCCGCCGGCCTCAGCGAGCTCAAGACCCGATTGGAGGGAACGATGGAAAAGGTATTCGAGATCTACATCAAGACCACCCCCGAGCGCCTCTGGGAGGCCATCACCGACCCCGAGATCAGGGCCAAATACAACTTCGGCTCCCGGGTGGAGTCCGAGTGGAAGGTGGGCGCCCGGGTCGTCAACGTCCACGAAGCCGCCGGGACCGAGGACAACCTTCTGGGAGAGGGTGAGGTGCTGGAGGTGGACCCGCCCCGCCGGCTGGTCCACACGCTGCGGGCCCTTTGGGGCGAGGACGTCAAGGCCGAGGGATTCTCCCGGGTCACGTGGGACATCGAGCCGGTAGGGGACTCCTGCCAGCTGACCGTCACCCACGACCAGCTCCGTGAGGGCGCCAACAACCAGCTGTACGGCGGCTGGCCGATGATCCTCTCCGGGCTGAAGACCTACCTGGAGACGGGCGAGCTGCTGACGACCCCGGGGTCGCTCATGTACCAGGGCCAGGACGCCTCGTAGACAACGCTCAGTTTTCGTTAGCCAAGGGCCGTGGCGGGTAGGGATGTAGGGGCTCGCATTAGAGCCGCACACTCGAAGAAGAAGGGAGGACAGGATCTCCGAAGCCTGCGGAAAGTACTGGTCGAAGTGGGACGGCGATTACGAGGGCGAGTGCATCCTGGAGTCTCATGGCTCCGGCAACCATTGGGATGGCATCTGCTGGTTCGACGACGAATTCGAGGAGGTCACGGAGCCGTCACCCGAGGACCAGGAGCGGTACATGCGATACAGGGAGATAACCGGATGAGGGCGCGGTCACCTCACTTAATCAGTTTCACTCGCTCCAGGAGGAACGAGTAGTAGTCAATTCTCTCCTGCTCCTGCGCCCTGGTCGACCTCGTTACCGCGTCCTTCAATAAGCCCTTGTTGGCCTTGATTGCATCGCGGCTCATGTGGAACCCGGTAGCGAAGGAGTCCTCGTAGGTTTTTTGGACGTCTATCCCAACCTGGCCGGCGATAAAGGACACCACCGCTTGTGCATAGGTCTTGACCGCCGAGCCTTTCCTGAGGGGCTCCGGGAAACTTCGTCCGAACGACCGGTCGTCGTTTTTCATTGCGAATATCGACGAACTCGGATTGAAGTTGTCCAGCGCAACCGCGGAGGGGTTGGCTCCGCCCGTGAAGTCGAGGTTCTGTACGTTGACGGTAGGAGTCACGGTATGGAACCTGTCCACGTTGCCGACGAACAAATCGAAGGCAGCCATGCGCCCGAAGTCCACCCAAATCAACGGGTTGTTTTGAAGCAACAGCATCGCCTCCGTCTGCACGCGAGGCGGCAGTACCGGACGTGCCGGCGCCGGTCCTACTGCGGCCGGCGCCCCACCGGGCGGTGGCGGAGCCGGCCTGCCGGGCCCCGGGCCCGGTGCGTTACCCGGCACCGCCTTGTTGATCATGTCTTCGAGACTGTCGCCAACGGGCAGAAACTCCAGCTTGAGGCCGGCGAACTGGCCCCCGGGCATTGCAGCGGTTGCGATGCCGGCGAGGCTCACTGCATCTGCGCCCCAATTAGCCGGTACTTGCGTTAGCGCCGTGAGGTCATCCTGAGTGAGGAACTGGAAACTCGGTACGTTGGGCAGAAGTTGTTTGGCCATGAGATTCGTCGCCAGAAGCCGCGCCTTCTTCTGCTCTTGCGTTTCACTGCCGGGCTCGAACTTCGCGACGAGCTTCGACCCGTCGCGGGCGGTTAAAATGAAGGTGCTTTTTCCGGGCACCTTGAATACTGTTTGCAGCTCGCGCGCCCGTACCGGCTTGTCGTAGGCAAGCCGCTGAAGACGGATCGCGGGGGGTGAGCCCTCACGGGTCCCGATCAGGCTCTGCACGGCGCCGTTGCCTGCGGTTCGCTGGAGGTACCTGATCTGCCGGCTGAGAACCTCCGGAGCGGCCCCGTTGGTTTTCTGAATCCCATGCAGCCCGCCGAGGGGAGTAGGTTCGGACTCCTTTCGCGGCTCGAGAACGTTCGTGCCGGCTCGATGCGAAGAGTGCTTTACGCGCTCGTCGTCCTGTGTCTTGTGCGACATTCGGACCCAACTCCTCCCCAAGAAATCCGTTGAGTTGCCCATCGCCGTGTTTTCGCGAACGAGAAGCCTCGCGAATTGGATGTTTCGAAGTCAAACCAAATTGGAAGGGCGGTGTGAGGGGCGGGTTTTGTGGGCCCCCGGGGTCTCGAACCCCGCACACTCGGATTAAAAGTCCGATGCTCTACCCGATGAGCTAGAGGCCCTTTTTCCCGGGCACAGGCCAGGGTTTCCGGACTGACCGGGGTGCTGCTTTTCGATGCCGGCGCCGGTCGACCCCTAGTTTATTCGGAATGGACACCGACGCTCACGAGAGTACGATGGGCCCATGACCGACTACATGTTGGGCCGCCAGCTTCCGCCGACCATGGCCGGGGTCCCCTCGTTCTGGAAGGTCGGCGACGCCGATCTCGTGGAGCACGCCCTGTCCCCCCGCAACAACGCCCCAGTGTGCGGGTACGAGGGCGAGATCAAGCCTTCGGAGGAGCGCTGGTACGAGTCCAAGTCCAAGAACAAGTGTCCGTTGTGCCAGACCCGGACCGGCGACGACCCGAAGATGGAGCCGCCCAGCTACTGATATTTCAGGGCGAAACGTTCATCGGCACCGTAGTTCGCAGCCAGCTCCTTGATATCGGGAGGTAGGTTGCCCGAGGCCAGGTCGGCAAGCGTCACATGCTCCAGAACCGATCTGAGGCTCGCCCGGACCGCCATCCAGATCACCAGCATTCCCTCGGCGGGCCCCTCGTAGACCAGGTCTTTGAAGCTGGTGTCCCGGACGGTCGCCAGGGGGCCGTCGATGGCCCGGATCACGTCGGCAATCGTGATCTGGTCGGCCGGCAGCGCCAGTTCGTACCCGCCCTCCAGTCCCCGGTGGCTGCGCACCAGCCGGGCTCGCTTCAGCTCGTTCAGGATGCCCAGCAGGAACTTGAGGGGAATGGTCTGGGAGCGCGAGATCAGGTCGGCTTTGACCGGAAGACCGGTTTCGTCCGCGGCAAGCTGAGCCATTGCCTTAACTGCGTAGTCGACCTTTGCGGAGATTCGCACCGGATCATTATTGCCCACCGATGGGGCGCGCCCGGAAACTTCGAGGTGTTAGGGAAGTATTTGCCGGGTTCGGGACCCGGATTTAGCTTGCTTCCCAGCTGAAGGAGCCGACGGGCCAGAGGCCGAGGCGGTCTTCGTGCCAGGAGTACTCGCTCTGCGGTGACAGGTCGCAGCCGCAGGACCCGCAGTAAAGGGAGACGGCGCTGGCCGGCGTTTCGCACGAAGGGCACCTTTTGAGGGAGCTCTTCTTGGAGTGGTTCACGGAGGTTTTCAGGTTCAAGTATTCACCTCACAGCATTGAGGAACTTGCTTACAGGGGTCCGAACACCGTCGCAGCGCCGCGCGGGGGACATTAATCCCAACAAAGTTATTTGAATTCTAATGAAGCTTCCCGGCCGGCGTCCAAAGCGCACCCCCGGGCTCGACGTCGACCGGCGGTTCGCCCTTGAAGAACAGGCGGGCCGGCGCGCCAACCAGGGTGTAGACGTCGTCCTCCACCCGGATAAGGCCGCCCTCCCGCAGGCCTATCACGGGCGTGTCGTTCATCTCGTGGAACTCGCGGAGCCGGTCGTCCCGGGTCTCGCCGAAGTGCCGGGTGTACGAGTCGCCGCTGCGTAGGTAAGTGTCCCCGGAGAAGTAGTGGGCGTTGACCTGGAACGGCACCAGGCCGAGCGTTCTGAAGCTCGGGGGCCGGACTATCGGCATGTCGTTGGTGGTCATCATCGTCGGGCAAGCGACGTTGGTTCCGGCGCTTACCCCCATGTAGGGGAGTCCGTCGAGGACCCGGGCCCTGATGGGGCCGAGCAGGTTCAGCTCGTAGAGGGCGTTCACCAGCCGGAAGGTGTTGCCGCCGCCGATGTAGATCGCCCGGGCCTGGTGCACGGCCGCAACCGGGTCGGGCTCCCGGTGAATGCCCCTCAGTGCCAGCCCGGCATCCAGCCGCCGCTCGGTCATTACCTCGAGGTAGCGGTCGTGGTCTTTTAGTGCGTAGGGGACGAAGAGGACCTCACCCACCTCGCCGAAGAACGACTGCATCTGTTCGGTGAGCAGGGCAAGTCGTTCGGGGGTGCGGAAACCTCCGCTTCCCAGGAGCAGGCGCATATCGGCCAGTCTAGATAAGGCGCCCGGCGATTTCTCAGTGTTTGCTCAGCGTGGTCCTAGGGGTCGCTCAGATTGCGCCCCTACCTTTGGCTGACACAATCAGACCAGTTTGTTCAGGAGGGCAGCCATCGATGGAGCCTTATGACCTTGGGAGGCCCCACTCGAGGGGCTCGGCACCGCCTCCCTGGAGTACCCCGAAGCCGGACATCCTTCCCGCTTCTTCGCCTGTAGTTGCTCCCGACCGCCACCTCCGGTCGGGCAGCCTGAGGCTGGTGGTCATTCCCCTGATCTCTGCGCTGATCGGTGCCGTGCTCGGCGTCGGGGCGACCCTCACGCTTGTCGACCCCGGCGCCGACACCCCGGCGCCCTCAATCGCCCGGACCGTCTCCTCGGGAGCGCCGGGGCTGACCGGCGTGGCAGACGTTGCGGCAAAGGTGATCCCAAGCGTAGTCCAGGTCGACACCACCCAGCGATCCCGCTTCGGGACCCGCCGGGGCACCGGCTCGGGAGTCATCTACAGCGCCGACGGCCTGATCATCACGAACAAGCACGTGGTGGAGGGCGGGACCGCCTTCCAGGTGACGATGTCGAACGGTGACCGGGTCCCCGCCACCCTGGTCGGCCTCGGGGAGAGCGACATTGCGGTCCTCAAGGTGAACAAGTCCGGTCTCCCTGCGGCCACCCTGGGGACCGACGGCAGCATCCACGTCGGTGACGTTGCGGTGGCCGTTGGCAGCCCGTACGGCCTCGACGGAACCGTGACCGCAGGGGTGATCAGCGCCCTCGACCGGGAAATCGACGTGTCCCGAGACGAGTCCCTGAGCGGCCTTCTCCAGACCGACGCCCCGATCAACCCGGGCAACTCCGGCGGGGCGCTCGTCAACTCGGCCGGAGAGGTCATCGGAATCAACACCGCAACGGTCGACGGCGCCGGAAGCCTTGGCTTCGCCATCTCGATCGACGCGGTGCTGCGGGAGGTCCGCGAGATCACCGGCTTGGACGCGTAACAGGTCCATATGGACCCCGAAATGGGGTCCATATGGCAGGTTCCAGGACGCCTGGAGAAGCGTACAAAGAAGCCCTGCCCGGTTCTTCTCGGTTAAGGAGGATGGATGAAGCTGATGAGTGTCGCCAAGCGCACCGTGCAACCGCCGCCGGAGGAGCAGCTTCCGCCGGCGCCGTCTGCCGGGCTCGCAGAAACCGGCCTTCGGGCGCTGCTTGCGATCGAGGCAGGCAATCCCTCTTTTGAGTCGGCAGAGTTCCTGAAGAGGATGCTGCCGGCCGGGTCCCGCGTCAGGGTGCTGACGGTGCGTTCCTACGACTTCCAGGGCGACGGGCAGTGGGGCACCCTTGGACCCCAGCTTCCCGCCGGCCGCGACACCGAAGGCGAGGACCACCAGATCACCCTGCGCATCCTAGAAACCGTCGGTGCGAAGGTAAGCGCCAAGCAGCGGTTCGGCCACCCTCCGGACGAGATCCTCGCCGAAGCCTCCGACTGGGGCGCCGACGTGATCCTCATCGGCCACCACAACGGCCTCGGACGCTGGTTCGTGGGAAGCGTCGCCGACCACCTGCTCAAGCGGTCGGTGGTGCCGGTGCTGGTGGTCCCTCAGATTAGCTCGCTGCACCTGCAGGCCCAGGCCTCGGCTGCCGCGACCTAGAACGACCTGCAGCCACTACTTCGCCGGAAGAGCTATCCTTTAAATAGGAACTTACCCGGAGGAAAAAGTGGCTGGCTCAGGCGATCTCGCACCGCAGTGCCCCACCTACAACCGCGCCGCGGAGATCATCGGCAGCCGGTGGGCGGGGGCAGTGGTCCGGGCGATGCTGGCCGGGGCCACCCGGTTCAGTGAGATCCGCGACTACATCAACGGGATAACCGACCGGGTGCTGTCCAAGCGCCTCAAGGACCTGGAGAGCGAAGGGATCCTGGTCAGGAAGGTCTTCAACGACACGCCGGTCCGGATCGAGTACCACCTAACCGAAAAGGGGAGGGCGCTGGCCCGGGTTGTCGATGCCATGACCGAGTGGGCGGACGAGTGGCTCGTCGCCCCGGCCGCTGCGCAGGACCGGCGGGAGACGGCCGGCCGGAAATAAAACAGGGACCGGCGGATGCCGGCCCCTGTCGAATGAATCCTTGCCTTATGCGGTTTTGGTGGCCGATACGTCGAACTCGAGCTTGACCTTGTCGCTCACGAGCACGCCTCCCGAGTCCAGGGCTGCGTTCCAGTTGACGCCCCAGTCCTTGCGGTTGACCTCGGTAGCACCCTCGAAGCCGACCCGGGTGTTGCCCCAGGGGTCGGTCTCGACACCGTTGTACTCGAAGGGGATGGTCACCGGCCTGGTGACTCCACGGATCGTGAGGTCGCCCGTAAGGTTGAAGCTGTTGTCGCCGGTCGGCTCGGCCGAGGTGGAGACGAACTTGATCTCGGGGAACTCGTCCATGGCGAAGAAGTCGTTGGAGCGGAGGTGGGCGTCGCGGTCGGCGTTGCCGGTGTCGATGCTCTTGGCCTGGATGGTGACGTTGGCCGAGGAGTTCTCGGGGTGGGCCGGGTCCAGGTGGAACGAGCCCTCGATGTCGCCGAAGTGGCCGCGGACCTTGGTCACCATTGCGTGCCGGGCCTGAAAGCCGATGCGGGTGTGGGACGGGTCGATCGTGAAGTCCCCGGTGATCCTGTCCAGGTCGCTCTGGGTTGCGGTGGTCATGGCGTTTCCTTTCACTTGTCTGGTTACTAGTTGGAAAATAGTCGCTATCTTGTT
>DASTUJ010000074.1 GCA_035759705.1 Actinomycetota bacterium
TGACGCCGACCTCGAGCATCTCGTGCACCGCGCCGGTGGACATCATCTTGATGCGGTCGCGGTGGGTGAGCGAGCCGTCGACGACGCGGACGTAGGTGACCACTCCGCGGTAGGTGTCGTAGACCGAGTCGAAGATCAGTGCCCGCGGCGGAGCGTCCTTGACGCCCTTGGGCGGCTCGACCTGGGCGACGATCTCGCTGAGCAGATCCTCGACGCCTTCGCCGGTCTTCGCCGAGACCCGCAGGACGTCGTCGGGGTCGCCGCCGAGGATGTGTGCGATCTCGGCGGCGTACTTCTCCGGCTGGGCGCCCGGCAAATCGATCTTGTTGAGCACCGGGATGATGTGCAGGTCCGCGTTCAGCGCGAGGTACAGGTTCGCCAGCGTCTGCGCCTCGATGCCCTGGGCCGCGTCGACCAGCAGGATCACACCGTCGCACGCCGCCAGCGCCCGGGAGACCTCGTAGGAGAAGTCGACGTGGCCGGGGGTGTCGATCAGGTTCAGCTCGTAGATGTTGCCGTCGGCCGAGGGGTAGTGGAGGCGGATGGACTGGGCCTTGATCGTTATTCCCCGCTCCCGCTCCAGGTCCATCTTGTCCAGATACTGGGCGCGCATGTCACGGTCGGGCACGGCGTGGCACACCTGCAGGATGCGATCCGCCAGGGTGGACTTTCCGTGATCGACGTGAGCGATTAGGCTGAAAGCCCGGGTGAGAGAACGATCTTTCATCTGGTTCGAGAGTAGCAGGGACCAACGGCCAAAAACCGGCCGCCCATTCAACCGCGTGCCCAACAGGCACCCCCAGGATGCTAAACTGCCTGGTAACCCACATCTTTCAAGGGATTCTTGCGTTCAATGGCAAATATCAAGTCGCAGAAAAAGCGCGTTATCACCAACGAGAAGCGGCGTATTCGGAACAAGGAATACCGCACCGCTCTCAAGACGTACATCAAGCGGTTCAACGCTGCAGTTGACGGCGATGACGACGCAGTAGCCCAGACCGAGTTCCGGAATGCGGCACGTGCGCTCGACAAAGCGGTCTCCAAGGGGATTCTTCACCGCAACAACGCGGCGAACAAGAAGTCCTCGATGGCGCAGCGCCTCAACGCCCGCTAGGTAGCCCTCTTCAATCGCTGAAGCCGCCCAGGCGGCTTTTTGGCGCGCAGCCACAGGCTTCCCCCCGCCACGCCTCCCGGCCCTCCCGGAGCGCGACGCCGGCGATGACCAAACCTGCGATCGGGTCGGCCCAGGACCAGCCGAACAGCGAGTTCGCCAGCAGGCCGGCAAGCAGGACTGCGGACAGGTAGGCGCAGAGCAGGGTCTGCTTGGAGTCGGCTACTGCAGAGGCCGAACCCAACTCCCGGCCCGCCCGGCGCTGCGCCGAGGACAAGAACGGCATGACGACCAGCGATAGCGCCGCCAGCCCGATGCCGGCGGGCGATGGGCTTGCCTCGCCCCTACCGACGAAGGCGAGCACCGAGTCGACGACCACGTAAGCCGCGAGAGCGAAAAACGACAGGGCGATCAGCTTCAGGGTCAGCCGTTCCCGGGACTCCCGAACATCGTGATCCTTCGCCGAGAACTGCCACGAGAGTGCGCCCGCCGAGGAGACCTCGATCAGCGAGTCCAGACCAAATCCGATTAGCGCAGTGGACGAGGCGACCGAGCCGGCGATAAGCGCGACCACGGCCTCGGCGATGTTGTAGGTGATGGTCGCAGCAGCGAGGAGGCGGACCCGCCGGGCGAGGGCGTTACGCCTTTGCGGCTTCAGCCCGACGGTTGCCAAACCTACCCCTCCCCGGGAGGGATGAAGGTTGCGTCCGGATCGGCAGCCGGGACCATGGGTCAATAGTACAAATTTGTACTAGCGCTAGCCGTCCAGCGGGCCCTTCGACACCAGGGCCACGTACACCGTTTCGTCCAGGACCTTGACCGTGTATTTGCGCAACGGCTTGCGGGCAGGTCCGGAGACCACCTCTCCGCTTCGGGCGTCGAACTGGGCGCCGTGCCAACTGCACTCCAGCCGGCAGCCGTCGCTCAGCCGGCTGTTCCCCAGGGGGCCGCCGGCGTGGGTGCAGAAGTTGTCGAGCGCGGAGAAGGCGCCGTCGCAGTTGGCCAGGGCGACCTCGCGGTTCCCGACCTGGACCTTTAGGACCCAGCCCGGTGGGATGTCGGCCGTGTGCGCCACCGCAAAGTACTCGACCGACTCGACGAGCTTGGTGCCCGCCAGGACTGCTGTCGTTTCGCTCAAGCTCCCACCACCATTCGCACCTGCCGGCGATCGGGCTTTCCCAGGAATATCGGGCCGTCGGTCGAGGGCTCGGCCCCCGGCTCCCACTGGCCCTTGAAGACGGCCGCTATCTGAGCGGCAAACGTTTCGGTCCCCATCCGGTGAACGGTCGTGGTGAAGTTCTCGCCACGCTCCCGCATCGCTTCCCATAACCCGATGATGGCGCCGGTGATCGCGTAGGTGTCCTGCTCTGCGACCCTTCCGACCACCTGGGCCAGGCTCCCGGCGCCCACGTCCCCTCCGAGCCAGACCTGGTAACCGAGCTGGGAAGCTCCGCCGATGGTGACCTTGCTGCCCGAGAAGCCGATGTCGGCGATCTGGTGCTGGGCGCAGGCCGCCGGGCAGCCCGAGACGTGGATGCGCAGGGCCGAGTTGCGGTGAAGCGCGGGGTGGTCTAGCAGCTCGGCCGCCACCTTTTGCGAAGGCGTGAGGGCCAGGGTGCAGACCGGGCCGCCGGTGCAGACCCGGATGTCCCGGGAGTGGTCGGCGCCCTCCAGGCCCAGGCCGACCGCCGCCAGCTCCTTCCTGATCGCCGGCACCGCGTCGAGGGGCACGTGGCGGAACATCACGTTCTGGTTCTTGGTCAGGTGGATGTGGTCGTCGCCGAGGTCGGAGGCGAGGCCGGCGCAGACGCGCCAGTCCTGGGTGTCCATGTCGCCCAGCGGGACGTTGACGGTCACCATGGCGAATCCCGGGATCCGCTGGGGGCGGACCCCGCCTCCCCAGCCGTCCTCCGGGGCGCACGCCAGGATGCTGCCGAGCGACGCCGAGAGCGGGGTGGACAGGTGGTGCGGCTCGGGCCAGGTTCTCAGCTTGGCCTTCTCGAACGCGGCGTTGAACAAGGCGAGGAAAGCCTCTTCCCCCTGCTTGCGCAGCAGGTACTTCAGGCGGGCCTTGCCCGGGTTGTCGAAGTCGCCGTGCTCGACGAAGACCTCGAACAGCGCGTGGACGGCGGGCAGCACATCGCGACGCGGGAGGAACGAGAGGGCCTTGATCGCCAGGGTCGGCGTCGACTTGCCGAGACTTCCCCCGAGCCATAGCTCGTAGCCGAGCTCGCCCTCCGGGGTGACCTTCGAGACAAACCCCATGTCGTTCAGCCGGGCGTGCTCCCGGCACGACAGGCAGCCTCCGAACGCAATGTTGATGCGCTGCGGCATCTTGGTGTCCAGGTCGGGACTAAGGCTGAGAACGTAGTTGGACGCCGCCTGGGCGTCGAAGTGGCAGTCGAACGGCTCCTCGAGGCCGACGCCGGCGTCGGGGCAGGACATGACGCCCCTCATCGTGTGCCCGCACGAGGACCGGTTGACCAGCCCCAGCCGCTTGATGCGTTCCAGGACCGTTGTGACGTCCCGGGAGTGGACGTGGTGGAACTCGAACTGCTGGCGGGTGGTGATGCGGATCCAGCCTCGGGCGAATTCGTCGGCGATGTCGGCCACGCCCCGGGCGGTGTCGCTGTCGAGAACCCCGCCGGTGCGGGTCCGGATCATGAACGTGTCGGGCTGGGCCTGAGCGCAGACGCCGTGCATCTTTAATGCGTAGCGTTCCTCGGGGCTGAGCCAGGAATCTCCCTCAGCCGTCAGGCGGTCCAGGTCGACCGGCAGACCGGATCTTTTCGCCAGAGGAAGGTTGGGGGCCATCAGCGCCCTTCCCGGGCGTGCGGGAGTCGAATTGGTGATTTGGTCATGTGTCGAACGTATACGGGGCTTGTTAACCGTTGATTAGCGGTCGATTACGGGGAGGTAACAAAGCCGTTTCGGCCGGCGGCTACCGTTTCCGGCACAGGGCGACGACCGCCCGCTCCAGGGTGAGCCCCTCGGGCTCCTCGCTGCTCTTGACCTTGAGGTCCGCTTCGGCGAGGACCTGGTAGGCCTCGATGAGGGCCTCCTGGCCGAAGCCCCGGGCCTGGCGGCACAACTTCTCGGCCAGCCACTCGGGCTTGCCGAGCAGCTTTGCGACCTGCTTCGGCGAGCTCTCGGCCGCCACGAGCAGCTGGCGGAAGTGGCGGGTGAGGTTCCAGAAAAGCATGGTCGGGGCCTCCCCCTGGGCGACCAGGTAGTGCAGCGCTTCCAGCGCCGCCGCCCCCTGCTTCTGCGCCACTGCGTCGATGAAACCGAACAGCTTCACGTCGGCCCGCCCACTGAACTGGCCGGCAATCTCCTTCGGGGTGATCCGGGAGCCCGGGGGCATCGCCAGGCTCAGCTCCTCGATGGCCTGCGACAGCGCCATCCGCTGCTCCCCCACCACGTCGACCAGGGCGCTCATGGCGTCGCCCGACATGTGCAGCCCCTTGGCGATCGCCTGCTGCTTCACCCACGGGAACAGGTCCTTGCGCTTGCCCTTCTCGACTTCGATCACGTGGCCCGACTTGCGGGCGGCCGAGATCATCTGCGCCGGCATCTTAGACCCGACAAGCACCAGCGTTGCATCGGGCTCCGGGTGCTCGAGGCAGGCGATCAGCTTGCGCTGGGCGTCGGCCGGCAGCTTCTCGACCTCCCGGACCACGATCGTGCGGCGGTCGTCGAACATCGAGGGCGTGGAAATCGCCTGCAGGATGCTCTCGATCTCGTCGGCCGGGCCGAACTGGTTGACCGAGGTCTCGCTCAGGCCCTTGAGCAGTTTGTCGACCGCCACGTCGGTCAGGTGCGGGTCGTCCCCGACTACGACGTAGGAACTCAGGTTCGGCTTGACGGCGGGAGGGGTCACGCAGAAATCCTAGACCCTGGCGGTGACTAGACTGAAGGACAACCAGCCGAGCGACCGGAGGACCCCATGAGCGTCAACGACACCTGCCCGCAGTGCGGGGTGGAGATCGAGCCCTCAATCGCTGCGCTGATCCCGGCGGGCGATACCGGCAACGGCACGGCCAGGGTCGAGTACGAGGAGCGGGACTGTCCGCACTGCGGGACCGAGCTGAAGCGGGCGGTCGGCGGCGCCTGGGTCCTGGCCTCAGAAACCGAGCTGCCCTAGTGCTTAGATTCGCCCACCAGGACGACCTGCCGTTCCTCAAGTGGATGCTCTACGAGGCGTGCTACCCGGAGGGCGGCGACCGGCCCCCTTTCGAGAAGGGCATCAGCAAGCCGGATGTGGCCGTCTACCTGGATGGCTGGGTTCGCAAGGGAGACGCCGGGCTGATCGTTGCAACCGACGCCGGAGGCCCGATGGGCGCCGCCTGGTACCGCCTGTTCACCGCCGACGCGCCGGGCTACGCCTTCGTCGACGAGAAGACGCCGGAGGCGGCCATTGCGATGGTCTTCGAGGCCCGCGGTAGGGGTCTCGGCACCGATCTGATGCGAAACCTGATGTCGCTGGCCAACAAGCAGGGCCACAAGCAGATGAGCCTCGGCGTGGACGACGTCAACCCGAGGGCCCGGAGGTTCTACGAGCGCCTCGGCTTTGAGGAGACCGGCCGCAAGGAGGACGGGGTCATCATGGTTGCCGATCTCACCAAGCCGATTCCGGACCCGAAGCCCGCCGGTTAGCTACTGCCCGAAGTTCGGGCCCGTCGGGCGGATCTTGGCCAGCAGCCTGGTGCGCCAGTCGTTTTCCCCCTCCAGAGCCACGCCGGCATCGCCGCCGGCCATCGGCACATACTCGGTAGCCAGCAGGGTGCGCCAGGTGTCGGTGTTGACGATGCCCGTCCCCTCCAGCCCCCGGAACACCTGGAAGCGGCGGACGCTGATGTCGGTGCGGACCCCGAAGACTCCGTCGACCGTCGGCAGGGTGCCCCGGACGTAGAGCTGGACCTGGGCCGCCTTGACCGCCTCTCCGGCGTCGCCGTTGCCGACGTCGGTCACCAGAGCCTGCCAGGTCGAAGCATCGACCACGCCGTCCTCGGGCAGCGCATGGGCGGTCTGGAACTCCTTGACGGCCGCCTGGGTGGCCTCGCCGAAGACGCCGTCGGGCTCGAGGGTGGCGCCGTGGAAGTTCAGGAGGTGCTGGAGGCTCCGGACCGCCTGGTCCTGGTCACCAAGCTGCTTAACCGGCCATTCGACAGCCATTTCCGCCTCCCATCAGGATGAGAACCAGTCCCTGGATTGTAGACCCGCTCAGGAGCCGAGCGCGGCGCGGAAGGTGGCGAGCTTGGCGGGATCGGCTATGGCGTCGATGTGGACAACCAGGCCGTCCCGAACCGTCAGAACCGCAAAGGTAACCACCCGGTCGCCCCGAAGTGCCACGACACCTGCGTCGCGGCCGGCCGGAATGCTGAGCAGCGTGGTCTTCGACTTCGGACCGAGGAAGCGCATGAGCCCGGAGGCGACCGGCTCCCGCCCGGTTACCGTTCTCACGCCCGCCGTGCCGCCGAGATCGGCGTCGCCCGCCACGTCCGGGTCCAGCACCGCCAGGAGCCTTTCGAGGTCGCCGTTGGCGCAGGCGTCGATGAACCGGTCGGTCACCCGCCGTTGGTCGGCCGGCTCCACGACGAACCGGGGCGCACGTTGCTCGGCGCGCAGCGTCCGGCGGGCGCGGCTGGCCAGCTGGCGGCAGGCCACCGGCGTGCGGCCGACGATTAAGCCGATCTCGCCGAACGGGTACTGGAATACGTCGTGCAGGACAAAGACGGTCCGCTCCGCAGCGGAAAGGCGTTCGAGGACCAGGTGCAGGGCCATGCGGACCTCGTCGTCGAGGGTGATCCGGTCGGCAGGGTCCACGTCGCCTGCCGGCCTGTCCGCCAGGTTCGCCTCCGGCGAGGTCGGGTGCCTTCGCCGCGAACGCAGGCGGTCGAGGCAGAGGCGGCTCACCACCACCACCAGCCAGCCCCCGGTGTCCTCGATCTGGTCGATGTCGGCCTTCACCAGCCGGGCGAAACCCTCCTGCACCACGTCCTCGGCTTCACTCAGGTTGCCGAGCATCCGGAATGCGATGTCCAGCACGTGGCGGCGGTGGTCGCGCCAGGCTCGGCTGAACTCCACGCCGGCTTCTGGGGCATCGGTGCTGGGGTGCGTGGGGTTGTTCCTTTTGGGCGGCATCTCGACATCAAGGACGTGCCGGTGCTGCAAGTGTGACACCGGGGGAATGTCACAGTTCTCGGCCCGCCACGGTGAGCTGGCCAAGGCCGGGATCCGTGAAGTCGTTCTGTTTCACTCCGCCGCCGCGACGATGCTGGAGTTTCAGGGGCAGCTGCCTTTCGAGGTCGTCGCCGACCCCGCCAGGGAGGTCTACGACGAGTTCGGAGTCGGTAGCGTCTCCGTCTCAGCGGCTTTCGACCCTCGCTCCTGGCGAGCGGCGGCCCGGGCCCTGACGGCCGCCGAGAGCTTCCGGGGCGCCACCGGCAAGGGCGAAGAGCACATGGGTGCTCCGGCGGACTTACTGATCGATACCTCCGGCGAGGTTGTTGCGGTCAAGTACGGCAAACGGGTCGACGACCACTGGTCGGTCGACGAGGTCCTCGATCTGGCTGCCCGCACCGAGCTTTCGAGGACCTAGCCGCCCGCCCTCACCCTCCCCTGCTCGTCCATCTCGACGACCACGTCGTCCAGGCGGTCGGTCCTCAGCGTCTGAGCGCCCACTTCGTCGAAGGCATCCAGGGCCTTGGCGCTCGGGTGTCCGTAGCTGTTCGGCCCGACGGAGACCGCCACCCACTCCGGGTCCACCGCTTCGACAAACTCCGGCAGCAGCCTGCCCGAGCCGTGGTGGGGCGCCTTCATCACCGTGCAGTCGATCCGCTCCGGGTGATCCAGCAACCCCTGCTGACCGGCGTCCTCGACGTCTCCGGTGAACAGGACGCACTCACCGGCCCAGTTGACCCGGAGGACCACCGAGGCGTCGTTCAGACCCGGGCCTTCGGCCGGCGCCCGCTCGGTGACGGACACCGCCGCCACGTCCCTGAGGTCCGGTGTCGGTCCAAGGACGTCAACGGTGAGGTCTCCGACCCGCAGTAACTCGCCTTCGGTCACCTGCTCCATCGGGCCTTCGGCGGTAAGCGTCGGCAGCAGCGGCGCCTTTACGCCCGGGTGCACGGCGAGGCCGATGTCGAGGCGCCGCATCACCGCCTGGAGGCCGATGACGTGGTCGGCGTGCATGTGTGAGGCGACCAGCAGGTCGACCCGCTCGAAGCCCCGG
>DASTUJ010000075.1 GCA_035759705.1 Actinomycetota bacterium
CGCGGTACAAAGCCGGTTCCTGTGAATGGTGGTGAATCCTGCATCTAAACGGGTCATCGGGGCTCCTTTGTCACATTAGAGGCACATGTTCTAGTTCAGAAGACAGTCACGAGAGGCGCGCCCTATGTCTGGATCGCGGCCCCAGCTCCTCCAACGGTGCGCCATAGCGCATGGGCACCTCCTCGAAACGTCCCCGATACGCATGCGTAGCACTGGACCGTCGGGAATATCCCGCTGTAGTACCAACTCGACCAAGAACATCCGGTCGATCTGCAAGAGAGCACCGCTACAGCAGCCTTGGAGCAACCCGTTTGGCTAACTGTTCTGGCGATAGAGTTGTGCGCCTTAGGCGTCTCCGGAGGCCCGCCGGCGTTGGTGTTCGCCCCGGGACCCAATTACAGCGACCACTCGTCGGTTTCCACAGCCTCCTTGATCACGCGATTTCGCTCCTCCAGCAGCAGCCGCATGTACTTCGTTAGCAGGAGGCGGTTGACCAGCCAGCCAAGAGGGCCGAAAGGCGAGGTGAAGTCAAAGACGTCACGCATGACGGTGCTTCCGCCGGCTGGTCCGGACGGTTCGAACGAGTGGTCGTGATCAAGCCGGCGAAAAGAGCCGGTGACCATTGAGTCGCGGAAGTGGGCCGGCGGGCTGAACTGAGTGATCTCGCTCGTCAGTTTGTGCCAAAGTCCGAAATGACGGGCTCGCCAGGTAACAGAATCACCGAGGCCCATGAGTCCGTTTCGAACCCCTGCGATGACCGTCTCTTTGGAAGCGGCGGTCGAGGCCATGTGGAGGTCGACGCTGCGAGCGAGGTCAAACACGCGTTCTCTCGGAGCATCGATATAGGTGACTAGTTCAATTCTCGGCATTAGACCCCGGTCCGCGGCCGCGTGGAAGCGCTGTATCGCTCACGATCGCTCCGGTGGCGCTTCAGTCGCCCAAGTCGTTCGGCTCTACGTGGAAACGCAGGCGCAGCTTGTCGTAGAAGTGCGATTGGTAGGCCGTCAGCAACTGCAGCGGGCGCTCGTGGGCCCGCACCGTGACGACGGACCCCGGGTCCAGGATCGCCACCGGCTGGCCGTCGGCCGACAAAGCCACCGTGTCGTCTGGGGTCTCCAGCGTCACCAGGTGCTTGGGGCTGACGACGATTGAACGCCACAGCGGGGAGTGGGCGGATACCGACGTCAGCAGCATCGCCTGCACCTCGGGCTCCACCACCGGGCCGCCAGCCGAAAGCGAGTAGGCGGTCGAGCCGGTCGGGGTCGAGACGATGAAGCCATCGGCCACGTAGCGGGCTACGGTTTCGTCGCCTACCCGGACCAGGATCTTGACTACCCGGGACACGGTCCCCCGCTCCACGACGATCTCGTTCAGCGCCATCACCCGGCAGACCTCCTCGCCGTTCTGGAACGCCGTGGCCTCCAGCATCATCCGCTCCTCTACCCGGTAGATGTCGGTGATCATGCTCTTGACCATCTGCTCGATGTCCCCGGCGTCGATGGTCGACAGAAAGCCCAGGTTGCCGAGGTTCGCCCCCAGGACCGGCACGTCCAGGTGCCAGGCGATCTGGGCGGCTCGAAGCAGCGTTCCGTCGCCGCCGAGCGCCAGGACGGCGTCCAGGGCGTCCTCCTCGTCGACCGGGACGATGTTGAGGCCGCGGGAGTCGCCGTGCTCCCGGATGGCGGCCGCCACCTCCTTGGCTTTGGGGTTGGTCGGGTGCAGCACCAGGCCGATGGTTTTCATCCGGCGGCCTCCACTGCGGTCTCGATCGCCTCCTGGTGCATCGCTGCGCCGGGGCGGGCCAGCAGGAAGAACTCCTGGTTACCGGTGGCGCCCTTCAGCCGGGACGGGGCGACGGCCACGGTACCCAGACCGTTGTCGTTAAGCGCCTCGGCGGCCGAGCGGATGGCGCCCACCCACACCTGGGGGTCGGAGACGATGCCCCCCGGGCCGACGTCCTCCCGGCGACCCTCGAACTGGGGTTTGACCAGCAGGACGCAGGCGCCGGCAGTCCCGGCCAGATCGGCAATAGTGCGAGCCAGCGAGCGCAGCGAGACAAAGCTGAGGTCCCCGACCACCAGGTCGAACGGACCCGACTCGGGCACCTGCCGGATGTTCGTCCGCTCGAAAAGGGTCACACGGGGGTCGGTCCGGAGGGCCCAGTCGAACTGGCCGTAGCCGACGTCGACCGCCACCACCGAGGCCGCACCCCTCTGGAGCAGGCAGTCGGTGAAGCCGCCCGAGCCTGCGCCGGCGTCCAGGCACCGCATACCGGTCACGTCGAGTCGAAAGTCGTCCAGGGCGCCGCACAGCTTGTCTCCTCCTCGCGAGACGAACCGGCGGCCGGATTCAAGTGTGATCCGGCTGGTGTCCGACACCATGGTGCCCGCTTTCAGGCCGGGGGCGCCGTCGATGGTCACGGTCCGGGAGTCGATGGCCTGCCGGGCTGCCTCGACGTCTTCCACCAGCCCCCGGGCCACCAACTCAGTATCCAGCCGGCGACGGGTCAAGGCTCATCAGGGGGTTGAGTCGTCGGGAGAGGAGGTTTCCTCCAGGGCGGCCTCGAGGTCGTCGATCAGTCCGTCCAAAAAGTCGGCGCGCCCCTCCAGGGGAATCTGGGCTATCTCCGCCAGGCGAGTGCTTGCTTCGGCTTCGTCCACAACGCCCGATATTAGCCCAGGATCGGGCCAGAAAGGTGCTTAGCGGGCGGCGTTGAGCAGAGGGAAGGGGTTGACCGCCCTTCCGCCGCCCTTGTGCCACTCGAAGTGGACGTGGCAGGGGCCGCCCCGGGCGTTCCCGGTGTTGCCGTTGATCCCGATCTTCTGGCCCACGCTGACCCGGCTGCCGTTGGTGATGCCGGGGGCGTAGCCCTTGAGGTGCGAGTAGAAGAAAACATCGCCGTTGCCCGCCCGGAGATACGCCATGATGCCGCCGTTGCCGCCGGCGTGGAGGTTGAAGATGGTGCCGTCGGTCACTGCGACGACCGGAGCGCCGCAGGAGGCCATCACGTCGGTCCCCTTGTGGCGCCGGCCCCCCGACCGGCGGGCTCCCCACGAGTTGCCGAACCCCTGGGGCCCTCCGATGGGCAGGGTGAACGCTGCGAAAGACCGGATCTTCGAAACCTTGGCGGCCACCCGGGCGCCGCTCAGCTTGGCGGCGAGCTCGGCCTTTTTGTCCTTTTGGGCCGCGACGAGCTTCGCCTGCCGCTCCCTGGTCGCGGCCAGGTCGGCAATCATCTCGTCGGCCCGGGACTGGGTGACCCGCAGGCCGTCGACCAGCTCGGTGTCGCCCTTGCCCAGGATCTCCATGAAGTGCAGGCGCCGGAAGAAGATGTTCGGGTCGGGAGCCATTAGGAGGTCCTGCAAGTAGGAGGAGACGCCGCCCTTCTTGTAGATCGCTCCGGCCCTCAACTGCACCTGGATCGCCTTCTCCTCGATGATCTTGTCGGCCTGCTTGAGGTCGGACTCCAGCTTGCGCCGCTTGGCCTCGGTCTCGGCGAGCTGGGTCTCCAAACGGCCGTACTCGATGGCCGCGGCGTCCAACTCCTTTTGCACCTTGCTGACGTCGGCCCCCTGCGCTGCCGGCACCGGCGTAACAAGAAGCAGCGAGCAGGCCATCACGCTCGCTATACCAAGGGCTCTTACTGAGGGAAGTTTGGCACTCATAGACGACGGCTTAGGCTTACAGCCGCCCAGCGTGTTGTCAAGCTTTCGTAAAACGCGGGCGTTCCCGCTTATCCTTCGTACATGATTTCGGCGACCGGACTCATCCCGATCCACGACGAGAACCCGACCCACCACACACCGGTCGCTACGATCACACTGATCGTCCTGAACGTTCTCGCCTTCCTCCTCTTCGAGCCCCAGTTCGGGTCCACCCGCGACTGCGCCCGGGCGGACATCGCCTGCGAGGTCGACAACTGCGAGGTCAGCCAGTTCTTCTTCAAGTGGGGGGTCGTCCCGGCCGAGGTCGTCGAAGGCGAGCAGCTTTCCGGCGAGATCTGCTCGGGCGTCGAAACCGAGCAAAAGTCGGTGATGCTGTCGCTGCTCACGTCGATGTTCCTTCACGGGGGTTTCCTGCACCTCGCCGGCAACATGCTGTTTCTCTGGGTGTTCGGCAACAACATCGAGGACCGCCTGGGGGTGGTCAAATACCTCGCGTTCTACCTGGTGACCGGGGTGGCCGCCTCGCTGGCCCACGTCTTCTTCAACGCCTCATCGCAGGTCCCGACCATCGGGGCCAGCGGAGCGGTGGCCGGGGTTCTCGGCGCCTACATCCTTTTGTTCCCGAGGGCGATGATCCACACCCTGGTCGGCTTCATCCTGTTCTTCAGGGTCCGGCTCCCGGCGGTCGCCGTGCTCGGCCTTTGGTTCGTCTCGCAGTTCTTCATCGGAGGCGGTCAGCAGGTGGGGGAAGGGGGGGTCGCCTGGGTGGCCCACGTCGGCGGGTTCGTGGCCGGCATGGCTCTCATCCACGTTCTCGGCGGCGGCAAGGGGCGGCCCACGCCTGCCCAGCCGGCTTATCCGGCCGGGCCCTTCGGCGTCATCTAACCCTCCGCGCGAGGTCCGGGTAGAAGATCACGACGCCGTCTTCGTCGATCTCCAGCTCTCCCACAAAGTCCCGGTGTTCCCCGACATAGCGGACGACCGACCCGGATTCGGTGAGCCGGACGTGCTCGTACCTCTGCTTCGACGGGTGGACGCCGAGGTCGGGAACCGAGACCCACGCCATCAGGAAGTCCCGCTCCCCCGGTCCCCGGTGCAGGCCGTGGCGGACCACGGGCATGAGGTTGGTCGCCGGGCATAAGCCCAGGTCGCAGTCGAGGGCGCCCTCGACCAGGGCTGGGTCGCCGCCCGGCGGCGGGAGATCCGGGTCCCCGGCCGCCCGCGCTTCGATGCCCCAGGCGCCGGCCCCGTCGTGGGTCAGCACCAGGCTTCGGGTCCAGTCAACGCCGGAAACGTCGACCTCCAGCCGGGCGGTGACGAAGTTTTCTGAGGCGTCGAGGCGGTAGTCCATCCGATAGGGAACCGGGTTGACCCCGATCTGTGTCCCCTCCGCCCGGACCCCGTCCCGAGCGATCTGGAGGCGGCACACCTCGGCCCGCCACTCGTCGACTCCGCTCCACACCACCAGGCGCCGCCGGGTGCCGCCACCCTCGTCGACCATCGAACCTCCGGTTGTTGATGGTTCCGTTTCCAAATTTAGCGGGTAAAAGGTTGCTCGGGACAACTGACTAGGAGGCCAGAAATGACCGACAGCTCCTACGGAGCGCACACCCACAGTCTCGCCGCGACCTTTGACGGCAGGGGAAAGGCGCAGAAGGCCGCCGACCTGTTGAAAAGGAACCTGAGGGACGCAACGGTGGAGATCACCTCCAAGCCCGACGACCGCAAGGTCCAGTACGCCGAGATGCGTGACGAGCTCGAAGGAGTTGTCGCCTCGCCGGTGCTGGGCAGCGCAGTCACCAAATCGCAGGCGCAGGGAGCCACGGCCGGAGTTCTGCTGATCGGCGGTGTTGCAGTCGCTCTGGGTCTGATCGTCGGCTTCATGGTCCACGGGGCACCGGGCTCCGAGGTATCGATCGCCCGCTGGATCATGTTGTGGCTCCTGGTTCCAGCCATAGCCGGCGGAACGCTCGGCCTGCTCTCCGGAGGCATGCTCAAGCAGCGTTATGCGCCGTCCGACAAGGACGCGGCACCCGACCACGAAGCGTCACCGGACGCCGGGATCGAGTCCCGTGAGGAGACGGTGGTTGAAATCGCCACCAGCGACGAAACCGAGCTGGAGCGGGCCTTTGACATCCTTCGGGATCTGAACCCCGCCCGCCTCGACCAGTTCGACGCCGAGGGCAAAGTGGTCGCCACCCGCGACCTCGGGGGCAAAGCTTCTAACTAACAGCCAGTGACTGCAAAGAGGTGAGGATGTGGTCGGGGCGCGGGTCCAGCAGCTCGCCTGTGACGGTTAGTCCCGTCAGGACCAGCGCCCCGTCCCATCCGATCCTCTTGGCGCCGGCGATGTCCGACTCCAGCCGGTCGCCCAGCATCAACACCTTGTCGTAGCCGAGTCGCTCCGCGGCGGCCCGCATCATGGGCTCCTCCGGTTTGCCCAGGACCGTTGCGCTTTTGCCGGAGGCCGCCTCCACTGCGGCGACTATGGAACCGGTGCCGGGCAGCATGCCCCCATTCTCGATGGGCATCACCGGGTCCTTGTTCAGCGACAGGAATGCCGCCCCGGCCCGTATCGCGTCGGCGGCCAGCGCCAGGCGGATGTAGCTGAAGTCGGTGTCCCGGCCGCAGAGCACGAAGTCTGCGGTCTGCCCCAGTTCGAGGTACTTGATACGGAGCAGGTCGGCCAGCTGGGCGGCTACCGTCTGCGGCGCCAGGATGAACGCCGGAGCCCCTTTCATGTCGTTCTTTACGATCCACTCCCTCGCCACGAGGCTGGTCGTCAGGACCTCCTCCTGGGCCAGCTCGAACCCACCATCCGCCAGGCGCTCCACGACCTCGTCCGGGTGGTAGCCGCCATTGTTCGTGAGCAGCAGGATCGGCTTGCCGGTGGC
>DASTUJ010000076.1 GCA_035759705.1 Actinomycetota bacterium
AGGTCGGCGGTGGAAAGCAGCTCGGCGATGCCGGGCGACGGCTCGAAGGTGTGGGAGTTGGTGCCCTCGGGGACGATGCCGGTCACGTCCGCCAGGTCCCCCACGATGCTGGAGACGATGCTGGTGATGGGGGCCACGGTCGTGGCGATTTTGAGGCGGCCATCGTCCGCGGGGGCATCGGTGTCCGGTGCCGGCGAGGAGCAACCGGCCGTCAGGATCAACAGGCAGAGAACAGCAGCCAGACCCCGGGCGATGCCGACCATTCCAACCTCCGACTAGGTGGAGTCGGAGTCTATGGCGACGAAGTGCTTATTGCAACACAGTTGCGATAAGCCTCCAGTTTTCACATTTCCTTGACACGGTCCTATCGATTCCCGGTCTTGGGTTCCGTAGTGTGGAGTCCCCGCACGATGACGAAAGGACCGTTTCATGGACGAGCAGAATCGCTGGGGATGGTCATTCTCCGGATCCCGCACACTTCGACTGGTGGGAGTGGGGTTTCTCGCCCTGGTCCTGCTCATCCCGATCCTCCAGATCGGCGATCTGGTGAAAGAACGCCAGGGCAGGGCGGCTGGTGCGGTGGACGAGATCGCCTCGAAGTGGGGGGACAGCCAGTCGATTGTCGGGCCTGCGCTAGTCGTGCCGTACACCGAACGGACCACCGGCGTCTCCGCAACCGGAGCGCCCGTTGTCACCGATCGCCCCGGCAATGCGATCTTCCTCCCCAAGCGCATGCAGGCCGAGGGCAAGGTCGACTCGGAGACCCGCAAGCGGGGGATCTTTTCCGTGCCGGTCTACCGTCTCGATCTGAACGTGGAGGGCGAGTTCGCGAAGCCGGACTTTGCGTCACTGGGCCTCGACCCGGCGACTGCCGACTGGTCCCGGGCCCACCTGGTGGTGTCGATCGCCGACGTCCGGGCCATCCAGGAGCAGAACTCGGTGCGATGGAACGACAAAGATGTGGCTTTTCTGCCCGGAACCGGGAGCTTCTCGGAGTTCAAAACCGGCATCCAGGCCGCGGTGGGGGTTGAGGCGGACACGACCGACTACCGGTTCTCGTTCCCGCTGACGCTCAACGGCTCCTCGATGCTCTCGCTGGCGCCCTTCGCCGAGACGACCACCGTGAAGCTTTCGTCCGACTCGGCCAACCCAAGCTTCCAGGGCAACTGGCTGCCCACCGACCGCACCGTGAGCAGCGGCGGGTTCGAGGCCACCTGGGCGATCCCGTTCCTCGGCCGGAACTACCCGCAGGCGTGGACGGAGGGGACTGCGCTCAGGCCGTCTATCGATGCGTCGCTGTTCGGCGTGGAGCTCGTGGAGCCGGTGAACACCTACTCGATGGCCGAGCGCAGCCTGAAGTACGCCGGGCTGTTCCTGCTGCTGACCTTTGCCCTGATGTGGCTGATCGAGGTTCTGGGAAGGGTGCGCGTTCACCCCATCCAGTACCTGCTTCTGGGGGCGGCTCTATGCCTGTTCTACCTGTTGGAGCTTTCGCTGTCCGAGCACCTCGGCTTCGGTCCGGCCTACGCCATCGCCACCCTGGCCGTGGTCGGCATGGTCGGCGCCTACAGCTGGGTGATCTTCCGGCAGCGGGCCCGGGCGGCGACTGTGACCGGCGCGGTCGCCGGGCTCTACGCCTACCTGTACGTCCTGCTGCGCAACGAGGACTACGCCCTACTGATGGGGTCGGTGGGCCTGTTCGTGATCCTGGGGACCATCATGTACGCCACTCGCAAGGTGGACTGGTCGGCGCAGGGAACGACGGAGGCCGAACCGGCGTGAGGCGGGGCAGCTTCCTCACTGGGCTAGCGTTCTGCTCGTTCTTCGCCCTTGTCTGCAGCCTCGTGGGTCTGGGAGCTGCGTTCTACGATACGGAGGACTGTTCCCGGAGCGACAATGCCCTTTCCGGGAGCTACACCGTACAGTCGCAGGTGATTCCTCCCGGGACACTTTGCCTCTACGACACCCCCGAAAGATCGCCGCAGGCGGTATTCGTGCCGGTTGCACCAGAGACCTGGATCTGGATCGTTTGCTGCGTCGCGGTGGGCGCGGTTCCGCTGACAATGCTGTTCCGGTACAAAGCTGCGCAGGACGCAAAGCGAGGCGGACCTAGCTTCTAAAGGGGGCTTAGTCTCGGAGGATGGCGAGCAGCAGCGACTGACCGTGCGCATCTGGGACCTGTCGCCCGGCTACCTCAACCGGGGAAGCCTGCTGGGGGAGCACCGCGAGCTGCACGGGCTGCACTCGATCATCGTGAACGGCAAGAAGGGCTACGCCAACCACCCGGAGACGCTCCGCTGGGTGGGAGCGCTCGGGGGCCTGATCGAACGGCACAACCAGCTGATCGAGGAGATGTCTCTGCGGGGGTACGTCGACCGGACACCCCTGGCGCCGGTGGAGGAGCCGGATTGGCCTACGGTGTTCGTCGACCCGCCGGGCGACCAGATCGGGATCCTGCGGAGGAAATACGCCGGCAAAGAGGCCGGCCGGATCCCCCTGCCGGCCGACGCGCAGCAGTTGTGGGCGCAGCACAAGTACTCGGTGATGGCTCGCAGCCCGGAGGAGTGTGGCCGCATCGGCAGGGACCTGGCGGCTCCGGGTTCGAAGGCGGCGCTGGGCGATCTGGCGGCCGACCTGGTGCTCATCCTGCGGGAGAAGCCGGGCGCGGGCCGGCTATCGAACGCGGTCGAGCACATGTGGGGCCACGTCCGGACGCACGCGACGCCGGACGACGTGGCCCGTGCGGGAACCGGCGTTGCCGAGATGCTGCGGCTGACCCAGCGGTTGGCGATGGACCGGCGCGAGCGGTACCTGGTTGAGTCGACTGCACTAAGCGACCTGGCCGTTTTTGTCACGAGCGGCTGATAGCTTTCAAAGCGAAATTCCCAACGTTGCCAACAGCGTTTTGACGGGTTACAAATAACACTTCCCCGCACTTCCCCGGTTCGAAGTCAGCCAAGGCGAGGTCTCCTTCTTTCGGGAGGACGGGTGCAGGAAGCGGGTGTTTTCCAGCGCATCTCGGACGCTGCGCGCGCGTCCCGGTCCGAGCTCCTTCTGGTCGTACTTCTGGGCCTTGCCATAGTCGGAACCGGCGCGGTCGTTGTCCTCCGCAGCTCCGACCCTCCTGCGCCGCCGGTCGAGCGTGTCGTCGCCCAGCCGGAGGCCAGCGCATCGCCTTCGCCGGTCAAGCAGGTGGTCGTTCACGTGTCGGGCCAGGTGAACAAGCCCGGTGTCTACGAGCTTCCGGACGGCAGCAGGGTGCAGGATGCAGTTGCGGCCGCCGGCGGGCCGCTGGCGGAGTCGGATGCCAACGCCCTGAACCTCGCGGCCGTAATTGCCGACGGCCAGAAGGTCACCGTGCCGAAGCCCGGCGAGGCAGTGACGGTTGACCCGGCCTCTTCGGCGGAAGCCGGGGCGCCGGCCGGCAAGGTCAACCTCAACCTCGCCACCCCTGCCCAGCTCGAGGAGCTGCCCGGCGTCGGCCCGGTGCTTGCCGAGCGAATCGTCGCCCATCGTCAGAAGGGACGGTTCACCTCCCCGCGCCAGCTGATGGAGGTGAGCGGATTCGGCCCGAAGAAGTACGAGGCGCTGAAGGACCAGATCACGGTGTAGCGCCGCCGCCGCGGGTTTTTTGGGTGGCTGCAGCGTTTTTGCTGGGCCTGGTGGCCGCCGACCTCTGGCGCCCCGGCAAAGCGGCCGCTCTGGGGATCGGCGTGCTCGGAGCCGGCTGCCTGTGCAGCGCCTGGCTGCTCCACCGCCGGCTGCCCGACCCGGGGCAGGGAGATCTGCTTCCACGGATCGGCGCTCGCACCGGCGCTCTCCTGCTGGTGGGGGCGGCCGCCATAGGGTGTTCGGACCTGGGGGTACGGACGGCCGTCCTGGAAGGTTCGGTCCTGGGCGACCTGGACGGCCGGGTGGTGACCGTCGAAGCCCGGGTCGCCTCCGACCCCGAGCCGCTGGTGCGCGGCTGGGGTTACACCCTGCGGTCGGTCGCGGTGGCGCCGGGTGTCAAATCGACCCGGCCGGCGGCGGGACGGCTGTCCGTCAGGTCGTACGGAAAGCCGCCGGCGGTCGCATTGGGGGACCGGGTCCGGCTCGAGGTGAAGCTGTCCCGGCTCGATCCCCGGGAGCCGTTCGACGCCCGCCTCGCCCGAGAGGGCGTGGCCGCAAAAGCGGTCGTTCTTTCTCCGCCTGCGGTCCTTGGCTCCACGAAGAACCCGCTCCTGGCCGCCTCCAACCTGTTTCGATCCCGGATGCTGGGCGCCTCGGAGCGCACTTTGAGCCCGGGCCAGTCGGCCCTGCTTTCCGGCCTGGTGATCGGCGACGAACGCAAGATCAGCGCCCGGGTGGAGGACGACTTCCTGGCCTCGGGCCTGTCGCATCTGACGGCGGTCTCGGGAGCGAACCTGGCGATGGTGCTCGCTGCCCTGGCGGTCGCCTTGAGCGTCCTGCGAGCCTCCCGGCGGACCGGTATCTTGCTGGGACTGGCCGCGATAGTCCTCTTCACCGCAATCACCCGCTGGGAGCCGTCGGTGCTCCGTGCCGCCGTGATGGCGGCAGTCGGCCTCGCGGCTTTCCTGTTCGGGAGACTGTCGACCCCGTCCCACGCCTTCGGTCTGGCCTTCGTTGGGCTGCTGGCTTTCGACCCGATGATGTTGTGGTCGGTGGGCTTTCAGCTCTCGTTCCTGGCGACGGCCGGAATATTGTGGCTGCGGCCGCCGCTCGTCGCCCGGCTCGGCTCCCTTCCTAGGCCGCTGGCGGAGGCGGTCGCCATCGGCATCGCCGCCCAGGTCGCGGTCTTCCCGCTGATCGCCCTGCACTTCGGCCGGGTCTCGGTTGCCTCGGTCCCGGCGAACCTGGCGGCCTTTCTACTGGTGGCGCCCATCACCGTCCTGGGTCTGGCCGGCGGGGTGGCGTCGCTGGTCTCCGAAACGCTGGCATGGCCGTTCATGAAGCTCGCCGGGCTGCTTGTCTCGGCGCTGCAGTGGGTGGCGAAGGTCTTCGGCCGCTCGGACGCCGCCCAGCTCGACGTGCCCAACTTCAACCTCGCCGAAGCGGCGGCGGCCTACCTGATCATCGCCGCCGTCTGGCTCCTGTTCGCGCAGCGGAGGCGGTGGGCGAGGTGGCCGGCCGTCGCCGGGGCCGTCCTGTGGGTGGGAGCCAGCCTGATGCCGGCCCTCGGCTCCTCCGCGCCGACGGGTCTGAGGGTCACCTTCTTCGACGTCGGAGAGGGCGACTCTGCGCTGGTAGAGAGCCCTTCGGGGGCCCGCATCCTGGTTGACGGCGGCCGGGAGCCCGACGTGATCGCCGCGACGTTGAGGCGCCGGGGCTTCGAGCGGGTCGACCTGCTGGTCGCCTCACACATGCACGCCGACCACGTCATCGGCCTCCAGGCGGTGATGCGGCGCCTCGACATCGGCCTCGCCGTGCACCCGGGCGTAAAGGCGCCGCTGCTGCCGACGCT
>DASTUJ010000077.1 GCA_035759705.1 Actinomycetota bacterium
AAGAGCTTCATGCTGATCAGAAGTGATCTCGACAGTCGTTCGCATCAGGGGCATTCTAGCATTTGAATGCAGTTTTCTCAGGCGCAGGGAAACCGTGCGCTACTCGCAGGCCACTACGGTTTCTGCCCCGGTGCAGCTATCGGTCTGAGGGCCTCCGTCGGCCATATCGTCGCCGACGTAGCCTTCGATCGAGTCCCTTCCTTCGCTCCCGAACAGCCGGTCATCCCCGGCGCCGCCCGAGATGCTGTCGTCCCCCAGGCCGCCGAACAGCCGGTCATCCCCGGCTCCGCCGGACATGGTGTCGTCGCCGGTTCCGCCGACGATCGTGTCGTTGCCGTCTCCGCCCGACATCTTGTCCGACCCCAGTCCGCCGATGATCACGTCGTCGCCGCCCAGGCCGTCGATCTTGTCGGCCCCCCCGAGGCCGCAGATGACGTCGGGACGGGCGGTTCCGTTGATAGTTTCCGACGCATTGGTTCCGGTGATCGTGCAGTCCACGATCGAGGCGGTCTCCTCCTCCGAGTTGTTGCCGGGAGTCGGATCCGAGGTTGCAGATTGCACCGTCGCCTGATTCACCAGCGAGCTGCCGGGTGCGGCGTTCTCGGAGACGAACACCGAGTAGGTGATCTCAGCGAATGCATTCGCCTCCTGAACCTCCCTTGTACAGATGATTTCGGGGTCGCCGGCCTGTATGTTGCAGGTGAAGCCTCCTCCCGTGTGCGGCCCCTGCAGTTCGACGTTCTCCGGCAGGTTGTCGGTCAATACCAGGTCTTCGGCGTCCGAAGGACCGAGGTTGCCGACCTTTACCTTGCAGGTGAGCATGCCGCCGGGAGCCACGGGATCCGGGGTGCAGTCTTTTGTGACCTCCAGGTTGGCCGAAGCCTGGACCTGCGTCTGCTCCGAAGTAACGGTGTCTGCGAGGTCGGGGTCGCCCGTCGTGCTGAAGACCGCCGCATCGTTCTCGATTACCAGCGGTCCGCCGTTGTCGACCACCAATGAGGAGTCCACCTTGACCACGATGACCAGGTCGGTTGTGCCGGGCGGAATCGAGCCCATCTCGCAGTTGAGGGTCCCCATCGGGACTTGTGTGCACAGCGGGGTGCTGGATACGTAGCTGACCCCGGCGGGAAGCGTGTCGACCACCCTGACTTCGTGGGCGGTGCCCGGACCGCTGTTGGTCACGGTGATCGTGTATTCGAGGTTGTCGCCGGCGTTGACGGGGTCCGCCGAGTCGGTCATCTCGATGGACAGGTCGGCCTCGTTGACGGTTTGGGTCAGGTCGGCTTCGCTGGAGGCGTGGCTGGTGCTTCCGCTGTAGGTCGCGGCGATGCTGTGAGTGCCACCACCTAGTGACGAGGTCGTGCAGGTCGCTTTTCCTGCGGTAACGACGACCGCCCCACATCCGGGCACCAGGTTGCCGTCGGCGGTGAAGGCAACTGTTCCGGTGGGAGTGCCGATGGTCGACGTCACCGTGGCGGTGAAGGTGACCGCCTCTCCGAACTGCGATGGGTTGGCCGATGAGGTGAGGGCGGTCTGGGTGGGCTCGCCTTGGAACTCGAACGCTCCCAGGTCACAGCCGCCGCCCGCCGGACGGCTGAAGCCGCGCTGGTCGACGTTCGGGGTGCAGATCGCTCCTCCGGCGTCGATGGCGATGCTGGGGAAAAGCAGAGCCAGCGTCTGCGGACGGTCCGGAGCGCCGTTGGCCGCCAGTACAGGCGCCAGGTTCGGATCGTCGACCAGCGGTGAGCCGGTGACCGTCCCCGTGCTGGACTCCACCACGCTTCCGTCCGCCGCAAGACTCGCGGACGCCTGGTTGCTGCCCGCGGAGGTCGTATCAGGGCGATCGTTGACGACGTCCGTCACGCCTCCCACCGAGTCGGCCACGATGCTGCTTGCGAGCGTGACCTGGGCCGTGTCGGTCGTGAGCCCGTAGCCCAGGTTTAGATCCCGCCCCCGCCCTGGGCGGCGGAATTGCCGGCGATGGTGGTGAAGCCGGCGGTGACCGTACCGTTCAGGTTGAATACCGCTCCTCCCAGGCCGGAGCCGGGAAAGCCGCTGCGCGGCGGAGTGCCTAAGCCGCCGGCTCCGCCCTCCGCAGCGTTCCCGGCAAAGGTGCTGTTGGTGATGGTGAGGATGCCTTTGTGGTTGAACACCGCGCCGCCCAGGCCCGCCCCGCCCCCTCCGAGGCCATAACTGGAAGCCCCGCCCGCAAAGCCCCCCGGTACTTGAGGTCCGCCGTCGTTCATCTCCGCAGTGCTGCCACCGCCCCCTCCTCCGAAGCCACCGCCTCCTCCGTGGGCGCCGCCTGACCCTCCCCCGCCGAATCCGCCACCGCTGCCGCCCCGGGTGACGCTTGCGCCTCCCCCTCCCCCTACGCCGCCGCCGCCGCCGCTCTGCCCGCCCAGACCGCCCCGGCCGAACGCTCCTCCGTCACCGCGGGATGGGGAGAAGCCCGCGATGTTCGCCCCGCCGCCGCCGCCGGCACCGTTGCCCCCAGGGCCGCCCTCGGCGAGGTAGCTGGCCCCTGCCCCACCGGTGCCGGACGGAGCTCCGCCGCCCGCGCCGGCCACTCCGCCCACCGCGTCGGCGCCATTGTCGGCTGGGCTGAAACCACCACCGCCCCCGCCGGACCATCCCGGCGACTCGGAGCCAATGCCACCGGCCGCTCCACCGAAGGAGCCGGGGCCGAAGCCACCGCCCGCGCCGTAGGTGTCCCCCTGAGCGGCCGTCCCCATCCCTCCGCCCGCTTTCTGACCGGCGGCTGGGCCGCTCGAACCCCCTCGAGCGGTGTTGCCGGTGAGAGTCACTGCGTCGAGGACGAGTCGGCCCTGGCTGAAGATGGCGCCGCCAAAGCCGCCGCCGCCGCCGCCTCCGTCCGCGCCGGCGCCGCCTCTTGCCAGAAATCCGGAGACGGTCAAGTTGCGTAACGTCAACGCGCCTGCGCCGGGCGAGTGAAATCCGGTCTCCGGTCCCGCGCCCACGTAGGCGAGCCGGAACGCCGTTGTAGCCGATGGCGAGCGCTCTACGATCGCACCGCTGCCTTCGACGGTGATCTCGCTCGTAACGTGGGGGAGGGCGCTCGGGCCGTACCAGTTGAAACGAGAGGGATCGGGGCTGGCAATCTGGTTGGAGGCGGTGAAACTGTACGTGCAGCCCGCCGATAGCGTGATCGTATCGGCTCCACCGGTTTCGTTGGCGCCGTCAACCGCAGCGATAAGGTCCGAGACTCGTGTGCCGGCATCCGGACTGCAACCCACGGTAATCGCGGCCTGCGCCGGAAGCGCCAGGGGAAGCCCAATGGCGGCCACCGCAACCACGACCGCGCCGATACGCCATGAGACGCTCGTGCGTGATCCGAACGGCTTTATATGGTGCCTCCCGCCTTTGGCCCCACTCGCGGCCCTGCTCCCGATACCCCTCGAATCCTAAACTGGCAAAGCCTGGACTAGCCAACCTTTTTCTACCGACCCAATTGCCCCGAGGCCCCGCTATGTCCGCGGCGCCCAGGCGAATCAGGCGTAGCCGGAACCTGGTTGCCGTGTACGCTTGAAAGATGTTCCCAGAGACGGCACAGCAGGTCGTGCGCAACGGCGCCCTCGGGCACCTTGCGACGATCAACGAAAGCGGCAGCATCCACGTCTCTTTGTGCTGGGTGGGCATCGACGGGGACAACCTGGTGCTCGCCACGATGTTCGACCAGAAGAAACTGAAGAACATGCGACGGGAGCCCCGGGTGACGATCTCGTTCGAGACCCAGAAAGACAACGCTTGGGGGCTGCGGGAGTACCTGGTGGTCAAGGGCCGAGCGACCGTCACCGAGGGCGGAGCGCCCGAGTTGCTGCAGGAACTGGCCTACACCTACCTCGGTCCCGGCGTTAAATTCCCGCCTATGCCGGACCCTCCACCCGGATTTATCACCCATATCTCCGTCGATCACCTCGGCGGCGTGGGACCATGGATGGACGAAGTCAAAAAGGAATAACCTCCGGCGCGCTCCCAGGCCGCTTGTAACACCCTCCGAACCAACCGAAAGGCTCTCTTCTTGCTGCAGGTCAAAAATCTTCAAATTGCGATCGGCACGCGTCTGTTGCTGGACGACGCGTCGTTCATGGTCGCGCCCGGCGACAAGGTGGGACTGGTCGGCCGCAACGGCATGGGCAAGTCGACCTTGATGTCGATCCTGTCCCAGGAGGCCGCCGGCGCCGTCGAGTACGAAGGGTCGGTCAAGTTCCAGGGCACCTTCAGCTACCTGCGCCAGGCCAAGCTGAACGCCGGGCAGGAGGCTTTCACCGCACTCTCCTACGTACTGGCCGGCCGCAACCTCACCGAGGCCCAGGACCGCCTGACCAAGCTGCAGATCGCGATGGAGAACGACCCGTCGGACCGCAACATCGCCCGGTTCGCCCGCTCCGAGGAGAACTTCCGTCTCGCCGGCGGTTACCAGGCCGAGTCGGAAGCTCGCCGGATCTGCGCCGGCCTCGGGATCTCGGGCGACGAGATGACCCGGCCAATGGAGACCCTGTCCGGTGGTGAGCGCCGCCGCATCGAGCTGGCGCACTCGCTGTTCTCCAACGCCGAGACCCTTCTTCTGGACGAGCCCTCCAACCATCTGGACGTCGACGCCAAGCAGTGGCTCATGGCGTTCCTGCGGTCCTATGCCGGAGGCCTGCTGATCGTCAGCCACGACCTGGAGCTGCTCGACTCCGCCATCACCCGCGTCCTGCACCTCGACCAGGGCTCGATGCACACCTACAAGGGCACCTACAGCCAGTACAGGGTCGCTCGGGCGGCCGACGTGTTGCGCCAGAACAAGATGGCCACCATCCAGGAGGCCGACATCGACCGGTTGAAGACCCTCGCCGACCGGATGCGGCACCAGACCGCCTCCCGGGCCCGGGTCGCGAAGAACCTGGACAAGAGGGTGGAGCAGATGCGCTCCACCAAGATCAGCCGGGTCGGCAAGGAGAGCACCGTCCGGTTCAAGATCCCCACTCCGCCCAAGCCCGGCCGTCTGGTGATGAGGGCCAACAAGCTGGAGATGCGCTACGGCGACCAGCTGGTCTTCGACAAGCTTTCGTTCGAGGTCACCCGGGGCGACCGCTTGCTGGTGATGGGCCTGAACGGCGCCGGCAAGTCGACGCTGCTCAAGATCCTCTCCGAGACAATCGAACCCGTGTCGGGAACCGTGGCGCCGGGCATGAACGTCTCACTCGGCTACTACGCCCAGGAGCACGAGGGCCTGAAGGCCGACGAGCCGGTCATCGACCACCTCCGGGCCGACGGCGTGCTGACCGACCAGCAGATCCGGGCGCTGCTCGGCATGTTCACCCTCTCCGGCGACAAGGCGTTCCAGCTGGCCGGCACCCTGTCCGGTGGAGAGAAGACCAAGCTGGCACTGGCGCAGCTGGCGGCCAAGCGGCACAACCTGCTTCTGCTGGACGAGCCCACCAACAACCTCGACCCGGTCTCCCGTGAGGGCATCACGGCCGCCCTTCAGTCGTGGGAGGGCACTCTCATGATCGTCAGCCACGACGAGGCGTTCGTGCAGCAACTCCAGCCCACCCACGTGCTCTCGATGCCCGACGGTGAGTACACCCACTGGTCGGACGACCTACTGGAGCTCGTAGCCCTGGCGTAGCTAGTCGATGTCGTACACCACCTGAACCTCGAGCGTCAGCTCCTGGGACCCCGGCTGCAGCGGAACGCCGGCGGCGAGACTGTCGGTTCGGGCCATCGGGAAGCCGGGCGGGGGCTGGGTACTCGACTCGACAATCGACCGCACCTCACCCAGCTCGACGTCCGCCGCCTCTGCCAGCTGCTCCGCCTGCGTCTTTGCCTGCCTGACCGCATCGGCGCGGGCCTCGGCGTAGAGGGACCCCTCGTCGTCGATCTCGAACTGAACCGACTGCACCCTCACGTCGTTGCCGGCGGCCCCGGCCGCTGCGTCTATCAGAGCACCGGGGTCCTTACCCTCCCCCAGCCGGGCGGTGAGCAGGTTCGTGACCACGTAGCCGGTTATCGCCCTGCCCTCGTCGTCGTAGCGCGGGTTGATTGAGAACTGCGAGGTCTTCACGTCCTCGTCGGCCACCCCGGCCTCCTTCAATAACGTGATCACCGCGTTCGTCCTGTCGTTGTTGGCGGCCAGCGCCTGCGACGCCTGCGGCGACTCGGACTCCACTCCCAGCGTGACCACCACGATGTCCGGCACACCGGTAACCCGGCCCACCCCCTTGGCGGTGATCGAGGGCTCGTCGGCCGCCTGCCCTCCGGTTGTATTGGCGCCGCAGCCGCCCAGCATCAAAGCGGCGACCGCTCCCAGCGCAACTAGTGTTCTTCTCCCAGATTTTCCAGCCATTAGGTGCCCTCCAGTCGACTTTGAATCTTTTGACGGATTGGGACCGCCGCCGGTTCCCCTGTGGTCTGGCGCCCTACCAAATCCTGCGGGGCGGCTACGCTAGGCGAAAGACCGCGTCTACAAGGAGGTCCCCATGGGACGCAGAATCAAGCTCAGGCATGTACCGCCGCGGATTACCACCGGCGCATACATCCTCCACTCCGGACTCGAGAAGTGGAAGGGCGATGAGAACACCGCCGGCTACATCCACGCCATGGCCGGCGGGGCGATTCCGCCTCTCAAGAACATTCCGGCCCCGCAGTTTCTGAAGCTTCTGGCCGGCGCCGAGATCGCGCTGGGGGCCGCACTCCTGAACCCGTTGATCCCAACCAAGGTGGTCGGCCTGGGACTCACCGCCTTCTCCGGCTCCCTGCTCACGATGTACGCCCGGACGCCGTCTCTTCACAAGCCGGGCAGCATCTGGCCGACGCAGCAGGGTATCGCGGTAAGCAAGGATGTGTGGATGGCCGGCATCGGGCTGTCGTTCCTGGTCGACTCGGGCAAGGGCAGAAGGTACTACAAGAAAAAGTACGCCGAAGAAGGAACCGACGCCTAAGAACCGTCGTGATCATCAACCCCTATCGAACGCCTGGGGAATCACGGTTCTCCCTACCGCGCCTGGCGGCCGGATCCGTAGTTGCCTCGGTCGGCACTTTCATTCTTCCCCTCCTTCTTATTCGCCTCACCAGTTGCGGGCTAGGGTGTATCCCCGTGTTTCTTCTGCTGAAATACGGTCTAGCGTTTTCCGGCGTTGGACTGGGCGTTTACGTGCGCAGTAAGACCGAAAAGGATGCGCACAAGACCCGCGACACCGCCTTGGTGGGAATCGTTCTCGGTTTGATTGCCTTGGTTGGTTAACTTGATCCCAGAGCCGTCCTACCGCAACGACCCCTATGCCATCGCCTCTGTTGCGGTCGCCGTGTTTGCCTACCTGTTTGTACGCATCTCTCCTCTTCTGGGCCTCTGCATGTATTCCTGTCTGCCGGTGCTTGTCATAAGTGCGTGCGGCGGACTGGTTGCAGTGGTCTGCGGACTGTTCGCCCGGCAGCCCGAAAGGATGGCGACGAGATCCGGCCGCGATCTGGCTCTCATCGGCATCGTGCTCGGTGCTTACCTGATCGCCGCACCACTTCTTTCGCGAGGCATCGGACTTCTCTACAGCCTGGCCCGCTAGCAGAACTAGGATGATCAGGTGACTTCCGTCGACGATTTCATCGTCCAAAAGGTCCCCCCCGAGTTCCACGACGTGGTCTCCCTCGTCCGCCGGTCGATGGCCGAAGGCGCCCCGGAAGCCACCGAGAAGATCAGCTACGGGATGTTGATGTGGGCCGGAAGGTGGCCGCTGGCGTGGATCAGCCCCACCAAGAAGGACATCACCTTCGGGTTCCGGGCCGGCGCCTACTTCGACGACCCCTACGGGCTGCTGAAAGGCACCGGCAAACACGCCCGCCACGTGAAGCTCAAGACCGTCGAAGCCGCCGACCAGGAGGCCCTTCGCCACTACATTCAGCAGGCGGTCGCGAACGAGGCCGATCTCTAGAAGATCGGCCCGTTCGGGGTGGGAAATATGGATGAAACGAGTGGAGACGGGGGGATTCGAACCCCCGTGAGCACAGCTTCCACTTGGGGCATCTACGGGCGTAGCCTAGATTCTTATCTCGGCCCTGCGTTTGCCCTAGGCAAGCTCGCTGGTACCCAGTCGAATAGTTTTCTTACTCAACACACAATCCGACAAATGTGCTGAGCCAGTCTGCTGCATGACGCCTCTATCCGATCCGCAGACCCTACCGGTAGAGACGCCCGTCTTTCATTAGACGGGAACTCGCTTTAGGCAGCGACGTTTCAATTTATTGTCCAGGCTTTTTAACGAGGCTCCCGGACCTCGACCCGCTTCCTCCAAATGAAACGACCGGCTTCGAAACCAAATCGTCCCCATGGCTTAGTTCTCAATGTGCCTTGATCAGTGTAACGCCCGGGGAGGGGCCACAATTCCCGGACCTGCTACCGGCGCCGGCCCATCATCCGGTCGATCTGCATCTTGGCGTCCTTGGCCTTCAGGTCCTCACGCTTGTCGTAGTTCTTCTTGCCTTTGGCCAGGCCCAGCTCGATCTTGGCCATGCCGTGCGTGAAGTACAGGCGCAGCGGCACGAGGGTCAGGCCCTGCAGCTTGGTCTTCTCCAGCAAGTGGTCGATCTCCTTGCGGTGGAGCAGTAGTTTGCGCTTGCGCAGGGGGTCGTGCTGGGAGTACCCGGCGTTCTCGTACGGGGCGATGTGCATCGAGACGACCCAGACCTCGCCGTCCCGGATGACTGCAAACGACTCCCGCAGCGACGCCTTGCCCTGCCGGATCGACTTGACCTCGCTGCCCGTGAGCACGATGCCGGTCTCGAAGGAGTCGAGAATCGTGAAATCGTGCCGGGCCTTGGGGTTGGAGATCGCTCCCGCGGTTGCTTTCTTCTTCTTTACGGCCATCGGACGAGTGTACCTAGCCCTGGGAGCCCGGCGCCTCCACCAGCATTCCGGACAGGATCTCGGTCGCCTTGCTGAGCTGGGCGGCCCGGTCGGCCACGGCAACGTCGGGCAGGACCCCGTGCTCGCCGATTCCCCGGCCGCTCGGGGTGAAGTAGGAGGCGACGGTCAGCTTGATCGCGCTGCCGTCGGAAAGGCCGATCACCCGCTGCACCGACCCCTTCTTGTAGGTCTCGGTCCCCACGATCAGGCCCCGCTGGCGGTCCTGGATGGCGCCGGCCACGATCTCGGAGGCGCTGGCCGATCCTTCGTCGGCCAAGACGACCAGCGGCAGCTTGGTCTCCACCGGCCCCCGGGCCTGGTAGACCACCTCGGGCTTTCCGCGCTCCCGGTAGGTCACTACGGTGCCCCCCTCGATGAACACGCTGGCCACCTGAACGGCTTCATCCAGCGACCCGCCGGGGTTGCCGCGCAGGTCGAGGATGAACCCACGGGCGCCCTCCGCCTGCATCTTCGCCACGGTCTCCCGCAGCTTGTCCCCCACCCCGCCGGTGAACGACAGCAGGTTCAGCACGCCCACCTTGTCCTTGACCGAGGAGGTCATAGACGGGATGTCGAGCTTCTTTCGATCGAGCACGAACTCCCGCGGGTTGCCCGCTCCCCGGACGATCTTGATCCGGACCTTGGTTCCCGCCTCGCCCATGATCTGCTGGCCGACCTCGTCCAGGGTCATGCCGGCAACCGGCTTGCCGTCGACGCTGGTGATGATGTCGCCCGGCTCGATTCCGGCCTTCGCCGCCGGGGTCTCGGGTAGGACCGAAACGATCTTGGTGAGTTCTGCAGTTCGGTTCAGCCAGACGCCGACCCCGGAGAACTGCCCGGTGAGCAGCTCCTCCCCCAGCGCCCGGTACGCCTTGGGCGTGTAGTAGAGGGCGTGGGGGTCTTCCAGGCCCTCGAGCATGCCCTTGACCGCGCTCTCCATGAGCCGCTTGTCGTTGGGCTTGGTGAGGGCCAGGTTCTCGATCTGGCTCTGGGCCTCCTCGAGGACCTTGTACTCGGAAGTGTCCTGCGACCGCGACTGACCGATGGTGAACCCGAAGACGAAAAACGCAGTCGATATGCCGAGCGCAGCGAAGCCGGCCAGGATTTTGGTGGAATGCCTTTTGAACACCGTGCTCGATTATCCCCGAATTTCTCGGGGGTCGGGACTCAGACTTCCAGGAAGCGGCGGAGCGCCAGGGTGGAGCCGAAGACCCCGATGACGATGCCGATGAGCAGCAGCGTGAAGAACATGCGGATGATGCTCCCGCTTCCGACCGTCAGGGGCAGGAACAGGATCGCGTCCTGCATCCGGTCCAGGCCGAACACCTTGCCGGCGTAGATCAGCGCCGATGCTACAAGAGCGCCCAGCGCAGCCTGCACGGTCCCCTCGAATATGAACGGCACCCGGATGAACCAGTTGGTGGCCCCCACCAGCTTCATGATGCCGATCTCCTTCCGGCGGGCGTAGATCCCCAGCCGGATGGTGTTGGCTATCAGCAGGATCGCCGCGCCGAGCGTCAGGACGATCGCGATGACCAGGATCGTGCGGACCACGCCGGTGAACTTCAGCAGGCGCTTCATGGCTTCGCCGCCGAACTGCACCTCGTCGACGCCGGGCTGGCCCTGCAGCCGGGAGGCAACGGCCTCGGCCGAGTTGGGGTCCTTCAGCTTGATCCGGTACGAGGCGGGCAGCGCGTTGGGGTCGACGTTCTCGGTGATCGCAGGGCTGTCCTTGAACATGCGCTTGTACTCCTCGAACGCCTGCTCCTTGGACTCGAAGAAGACCTCGTCCACCTCGGGCATGCCGGAGGTTTGGGTCTTGATCGCTGCGATCTCCTCAGGGGTCGCCTCGTCACGCAGGAAGACGTTCAGCTCGACCTTGCCCTCCCAGGAGGAAACCATCTTCGTCAAAACCTCACCCCCCACCATGACCACGCCCAGCAGAAGCAGGCTGATGGAGACGGTGGATACGGCCGCCAGCGTCAGAAGGACGTTGCGGCGCAGGTTGGAGACGGTTTCGTCTACGAAGTAGTTGACTCTCAAGGCCATGCTTTAAGGCTCCTTTCGGGCGATCAAAAGCAAGGTGTGAACTTGCGTGAAAATCCTTTAGCCGCCGATCCCGTAAACGCCACGGACCTGATCCCGGACCAGCTTGCCGCCGTCCAGCTCGATGACCCGCTTGCGTGACCGGTCGACCACGGCGTGGTCGTGGGTGGCGATCAGTACTGTGGTGCCGCTCTCGTTCAGGCGTTCGAGCAGGTTCATGATGTCGGCCGAGGTCGACGGGTCCAGGTTTCCGGTCGGCTCGTCGGCCAGCAGGATCGGCGGGCGGTTGACCATGGCCCGGGCGATACAAACCCGCTGCTGCTCCCCACCGGAAAGCTCGTGGGGCATGCTGTTCAGCTTGTCGGTGAGTCCCACCAGCTCGATGATCGCGGGGACCCGCTGGTTGATGATGTGCTTCGGGCGGCCGATGACCTCCAGAGCAAAGGCGACGTTCTCCCGGACCGTCTTGTTCGCCAGGAGCTTGAAGTCCTGGAAGACGCAGCCGATATTGCGGCGCAGGTAGGGCACACGCCACCGAGGCAGCTGGCCAATGTCCTTGCCGGCTACGTAGATGGTGCCCTCGCTGGGCTCCTCTTCTTTTAGAAGCATTTTGATGAAGGTGCTCTTACCGGATCCGGACGACCCTACTAAGAAGACGAACTCCTCTTTTTGGATGTCGGTCGATATGTCGCGCAGGGCGACCACTGAGCCCTTGTACACCTTGCTTACGTTCTCAAGTCGAATCATGGTTGGGTGATTGAATAACCCTTTCCAAGAGGTGACGTCGGGCCTGCCAAGCGGTGCGGGCGAGTCAAAGCTTGAAGCATCTTAGCACCCAGGGGACACCATACGGCGTAACCACCTGAGTGGATAGTACTAATACTTTTCAGCCACGCATAGAAGTGGCCCGAACACGCATAGTGTTGGAAGGCCCTAATTCTGATCGGCGGCCGGCCTTCCGGTGCGCCTGCGGCGGAGCTCGGCGTCGATGAAGACGTCCAGGTCGCCGTCCAGGACGGCCTCGGGGTTGCCCACTTCCACCTCGGTTCGGCGGTCCTTGACCATCTGGTAGGGGTGCAGGACGTAGGAGCGGATCTGAGATCCGAAGCCGATTGCCATCTGCTCGCCCCGCAGCTGGTCCAGCTCTTTCGCCTTCTCCCGCCGGGCCAGCTCGGCCAGCCTCGAGGCCAGGATCTTCATGGCCACGGCACGGTTCTGAAGCTGGGACCGCTCGTTCTGGACCGTCACCACGGTGTTCGTCGGGATGTGGGTGATGCGGATGGCCGAGTCGGTGGTGTTGACCGACTGCCCGCCCGGGCCGCCCGAGCGGTAGACGTCGATGCGCAGCTCCGTCGGGTCGACCTCCACCTCGGCTGTCTCTGCCACCTCGGGGATCACGTCCAGGCTCGCAAACGAGGTGTGGCGGCGGGCGGAGGAGTCGAAGGGCGATATGCGCACCAGGCGGTGCACGCCTCGCTCGGTCGACAGCAGGCCGTAGGCGAAGCGGCCCTTGACGCTGACGGTGGCGCTCTTGATGCCGGCCTCCTCCCCCGGCTGCACGTCCAGGACCTCGGCCTGGAGGCCGTCGTGCCGCTCGACCCAGCGCAGGTACATGCGAAGGAGCATCTGTGCCCAGTCGTTCGCCTCTGTGCCGCCCTCGCCGGCGTTAAGACTCACGATGGCGTCGGCCTGGTCGTACTCGCCGCTCAGAAGCGCCCGGATCTCGAGCCGCTCCAACTCGGTGTCGAGCTGGTCGAGCAGCTTGACCGCCTCGGCGTACGAACCGGGGTCGTGCTCCTCGGCTGCGAGCTGCCAGAAGATCCCGGCCTCCTCCACCTTCTCGGTGAGCTTGGCGTGGGCGGTGACGTCGTCCTCCAGGTTGGAGAGTTCGGTCATAAACCGCTTGGCCGTGGCCTGGTCGTCCCAAAAGCCCGGCTGGGCCGTTTTGTCCTGAAGCTCTACCTTCCGGGCTTCCTTCGCGTCGATGTCAAAGGAACTCCTTAAGATCGTCGAGCTTGGCGACGGCCGTTTTCAGGCGCGGGTCGAGATCCTCGAACTCCTCGGAGACGGCCAACTAAACGTCCCGGCCGTGGCAGAGCTTGTACTTCTTGCCCGACCCGCAGGGGCAGGGGGCGTTCCGCGGCACCTTATCGGTGCGGGCCGGCTCGCCGGCAATTCCCTCGGAGGTTCCCGCCAGGCCGGCTTCAGCCCGGGCGCTCTGCAGGGCGGTCGCGGCTGAATCTTTGACGGCCCGGGTGGCGGCGACCGGCTGCGGCTGCGGTTTGGGCTCCTCCACCACCTGGACGTGGAACATGTAGCGGACGAACTCCTCTTTCAGCGAGTCCATCATGGCGCCGAACATGTCGAAACCCTCCCGCTGGTACTCGGTGAGCGGGTCGCGCTGGCCGTAGGCCCGAAGGCCGATGCCTTCGCGGAGCTGGTCCATCTCGTAGAGGTGCTCGCGCCAGCGGGCGTTCAGGATCGACAGCAGCACCAGGCGCTCCAGCTCCCTGAACCTCTCCTCGCCGATCTCCTCCTCGCGCACTGCGTAGTAGGCCAACGCCTCGTCGAGGTAGGCCTCGACGACCGCCTCGTAGGTGACGGTCTCGGTGTCGAAGGTGCCGGAGAGTTTCGACGGGTAGAGCTGGGCGATCGCGTGATCCAGCCCTTCCCAGTCCCAGTCCTCTACCGCGGCGTCGGGGTTGAGGGACATCGCGATCGTGTCCTCTATGACGTCGCCCAGCATCTGCTCGGCCCGCTCCGACAGGTCCTCCCCCTCCAGCAGGGAGCGGCGGGCCCGGTAGACCTCCTCGCGCTGCTTGGAGAGCACCTCGTCGTACTTCAGCAGGTTCTTGCGGATCTCGAAGTTCTGCGACTCGACCTGCGACTGCGCCCGCTCGATCGCCTTGGAGACCATCTTGGCCTCGATCGGCTGGTCGTCCGGGACACTCATCTTGTCCATGACCGTGTTGATCATTCCCGTGGCGAAGAAGCGCATGAGGTCGTCCTCGAGCGAAAGGTAGAAGCGGCTTTCGCCCGGGTCCCCCTGACGGCCGGAACGCCCTCGCAGCTGGTTGTCGATGCGGCGGGACTCGTGGCGTTCGGTGCCCAGGACGTACAGGCCTCCGAGCTCGACGACCTTCTCGTGCTCGGCCGCACACTCAATCTTTTTCTGCTCCAGGATCGGCTCGTACTCCGCCTCGTATGCCTGCTTGTCCTCGTCGTTCATGAGCTCGAGCAGATACTCGTCGTTGTCCCAGCCCCGGGCGGACATCTCCTGGCGGGCCAGGTACTCGGCGTTGCCCCCCAGCAGGATGTCGACGCCTCGCCCGGCCATGTTGGTTGCCACGACCACCGCGCCGATCCGGCCGGCCTGGGCGACGATGAACGCCTCCCGCTCGTGGTTCTTGGCGTTCAGCACCTCGTGCTTGACGCCCCGCCGGTCCAGGTAGCCGGCCAGCTTCTCCGACTTGGCGACGTCCACCGTTCCGACCAGGCAGGGCTGCCCGTTGGCGTTGCGTTCGACCAGGTCCTCGGTGAGGGCCTTCCACTTGGCGTCCTCGGTCTTGTAGACCAGGTCCGGCTGGTCGATGCGGCTCATGTTCCGGTTGGTGGGGATCTCGTAGACATCCAGGTTGTAGACGCTGGCGAACTCCGCCGCCTGGGTCATGGCGGTGCCGGTCATGCCGGAGAGCTTGTCGTACATCTGGAAGTACTTCTGGATGGTAACCGTGGCCTCGGTGACGCTCTCCTCTTGGACCACGAGCTTCTCTTTGGCCTCGACCGCCTGGTGCAGTCCGTCCGACCACCTCCGGCTGGGCATCGTGCGGCCGGTGAACTGGTCGACGATAACCACCTTGCGGTCCTGGACGATGTAGTCGCGGTCCCGCTTGTAGAGCTCTTTGGCCCGAAGCGCCGAGTCGAGGTAGTGCACGAGGTGGGTCTGCACCTGGTCGTAGAGGTTCTCCACGCCGAGCAGGGTCTCCACGCGGGCGATGCCCTCCTCGTTGATGGCGACAGTTCTTTTCGCTTCGTCGACCTCGTAGTGCTCGTCGGCCTTCAGCTTGGGGACGATGGTGGCAAAGGTCTTGTACCACTTGGCCGACTCGTCGGCCTGGCCCGAGATGATCAGAGGCGTGCGGGCCTCGTCGATCAGGATCGAGTCCACCTCGTCGACGATCGAGAAGTGGTGGCCCCGCTGCACGGTTTCCGGCAGCGACAGGGCCAGGTTGTCCCTGAGGAAGTCGAATCCGAACTCGCTGGAGGTGCCGTAGGTGATGTCGGCGCCGTACGCTTCCCGCTTGGCCTGGAACGAGCCCTGCGGCTGGATCAGGCCCACGGTCAGGCCGAGGAAACGGAACACCTGCCCCATCCACTCGGCGTCTCGTTTGGCCAGGTAGGGGTTGGCGGTGACCACGTGCACCCCCTCGCCCGGGAGGGCGTTCAGGTAGATGGGCATCGTGGAGGCCAGGGTCTTGCCCTCGCCGGTCTTCATCTCGGCGATGGCCCCCTGGTGCAGGACGGTCCCGCCGATGACCTGGACGTCGAAGTGCCTCTGGCCGATCGACCGCCACGCGGCCTCCCGGACTACGGCAAACGCCTCGGGGAGGAGGTCATCAAGAAGTTCGGATTTCTCCAACCGGGAGCGGAACTCGGCGGTTTTCGCCAATAGCTCCGCATCGGTCAGCTCCTTGATCTCGGGCTCGAAGTCGTTGACCCGGGCTGCTATCTGGGTGACCTTCTTGTATTTGCGGCCTTCACCGGCGCGCAGAACTTTGTCTAGTACGCTCATAACTCCATTATGACCGGGACCAGGCGGGCGCCCCTCCGGCGCCCGCCGCCCCTCTTCCCAGGATGGAGGTTAGCCGGGGTAGGCCGCCATTCCGGGCGCCTGGGATGGCTGGGCCCCTATAGCGAGATCCGAGAGATCCGGAAGGGCCGGAGGGTTGGACTCCTTGGCGTGCCGGGCGTGGGCGGGCTTGCCCAAAGTCTTCCGCTTGTAGTCACTCATCTGCCTGCTCAGCCGGTCCACGGCCAGATCGATGGCGGCCCGGTGGTCGGCCGCGGTGGTCTTCGCTCGAAACGACGGGCCGCTGGTGGTGATAGTCACCTCGGCAACGTGGCTGCCGTTCTTGGTCCTTCCCTCCTCGTAGAGCTCGACATCGATCAGGTCGATCGACGGAACGTACTTGTTGAGGCGGGTCAGTTTCTCTTCAGCAAACCGCTCGAGCGAATCCGAGATGTGGTTGTGCTTACCGTGGACCTTGATTTCCATAGGAGACCTCCGTAGACATGGGACTTCTCACCACTGACAGAAGTTCATCTCTCCGGGGGAGGCCGGCACTGCTGGGAAGGCGCCGCCGTCTGGCTGACCTGGCCTTTGACCCCACACTCGCCTGCTGAAGTCTCGCAGGGCCGGTACGCCCGGCTTGGAAGCGTTTCGGCTCGGTGGGAGCCGGCTCGCTCAAGCACTGCAGGAGCACCTTGTAGCCATGCTTCGAACCTTCTCCCGGCGACCGGGCGTTTCCCGGGAACCAGGGCAGGACTGACCTCTAAACCGCACCATGCTCAGCAACCAATAGTTGCCTTAAGTGGATCCTTTTGCCTGCGACTAGCTTGGATTAAGAACTCCTTGCGAAGTTCCGCAACCACAGACCCAGACGGCTTTCGCCATGGCTAAGTATAGGCCCCGGGGTCCGGTGCATACGAGCGCGCGGCACTGAGAACAGTCACCCGGCGGGCACCCGCCTTCTTCAGCGCCCGGGCCGCCTCGGAAGCGGTCGACCCGGTGGTGAAGACGTCGTCCACCACCAGCACCTCGGCCGGCGGGCACAAACTGGAGCGGAAGGCGCCGGCCAGGTTCGTGCGCCGGGCAGCCGGGTCCAGCTTCATCTGCGGAGCCGTCCGGCGCACCCTGC
>DASTUJ010000078.1 GCA_035759705.1 Actinomycetota bacterium
TCTGGGCGCCCAGTCGGCTCGGGGGGCCGCGTGGGCCGCCTCCCTGGGCATCGGGCTGCAGCAGGGCCGGTCCGAGCCGAACAGCTGGGACCCGACGGTCTCCCAGGTCCGGGCCGCCGAGGCGTACCGGGCGGTCCACCCGACGGGCCGGATATCGACCGCGCGCAACGCCTGGGTCGGCACCGCCGACGACCCCGAGCTGTGGGAGGGGATCCGCCGCCACGACGAGTTTCTCAAGTCCCGGGGGCTGTCCGGCATGCCCGAGGACCCCAAGGAGGCGCTTCGCAAGCTGAACGTGCGCATCGGCACGCCGGAAGGGCTGGCCATCGACCTTAAAGGCTGCGTCGCCTCGATCAAGCCGGACGAGCTGCTGATCACGCCCGATCCGGGGGGGCTGGAGGCGTCGGACCGGCTGAAGAGGCTGACCGCACTTGCTGAGGCCTTCGGATTAGGGGGCAAGTAGCAGTGGCGGTTTCGCCGCTTGCACCCATCAAGACCGACGACCCCTCCAACGAGGAGGACATCAAGCCGGACCGGCCGTGGATCGTGCTCGTCTGGAACGACCCGATCAACCTGATGTCGTACGTGACGATGGTCTTTCAAAAGCTGTTCGGCTACTCGCTGGAGAAGGCGACCGCGCTCATGCTCGACGTCCACCAGAAGGGCCGGGCGGTGGTCAGCAGCGGACCTCGCGAGAAGGCCGAGTTCGACGTCTCCCGGCTGCACGCCCACGGGCTGTGGGCGACAATGCAGCACGATGTCTGACGACCCCTTCGAGGACGACACATCTGAAGAAGACCCTTTTGCGGACTACCCGGAACCCCGCCCCCGGATAGCCCGCTTGGGGCCCGGCCGGTTTGCGTTGGAGATCCCCAAGCCGGAGCGCCGTCTGCTCCGCAACCTGCTGCCCGACCTCGGCTACCTGGTGGAGACCCGGGACCCCGACACCAAGCGGCTGTTCCCCGCCGCCTACCACGACGACCCGGAGAAGGAAGCCGAGTACCAGCGCCTGATGGCCGGCGACCTGGCGGCCGGCCGCCTCGCGGCAATTGAAACCGTCGAGAAGACGATCGACGAGCCGGAGATCGACCTGCCGGCTCTGGAGCGCTGGATGGAGGCGATCAACAGCCTGCGCCTGGTCCTGGGCACCCGCCTGGAGGTCGGCGAGGACCTGCCGATGCTGGAAGTAGACGACCCGGACGCCCCCGCCTACGCGGTGTACGAGTACCTGGGGTGGCTAATGGAACAGGCGGTGCGGGCGATGAGCGAGGACCTCGCCCAGTTCTAGAGACTGCGTTGCTCTCAACCGGCGTTACACTTTTAAAGTTGACTGATTCACACTCAACTTTTACTATCGAAACTAACTAAGGTCTGGAATACCCAACGGGGGCCGAGCGTTGATGCTCTCGGACAACAAGTAAACAAAACGGAAAGGAAACACGTATGCCAAAGGCAGTCGGAATCGACCTGGGGACCACCAACTCTGTGGTGAGCGTCCTCGAGGGCGGGGAGTCGGTAGTCATCCCCAACGCCGAGGGCCATCGCACCACGCCGTCGGTCGTAGCGTTCACCAAGTCCGGGGAGATCCTGGTCGGTGAGGTGGCGAAGCGGCAGGCAATTACCAACCCCGATCGCACCATCCGCTCCGTCAAGCGGCACATGGGCACCAACTGGAACACCAAGGTCGACGGCAAGGAATGGAAGCCGCAGGAGATCTCGGCCCAGATCCTCATGAAGCTGAAGAGGGACGCCGAGGCGTACCTGGGCGACAAGGTCACCCAGGCGGTCGTCACCGTCCCCGCATACTTCGGCGACTCCCAGCGTCAGGCGACCAAGGAAGCCGGCGAGATCGCGGGCCTCGAGGTTCTGCGCCTGGTTGCCGAGCCCACCGCCGCGTCGCTGGCCTATGGCCTCGACAAGCAGGCCGAGCAGACCATCCTGGTCTTCGACCTCGGGGGCGGCACCTTCGACGTCTCGATCCTTGAGATCGCCGAGGGCGTGTTCGACGTGAAGGCCACCAACGGCGACGCCCACCTGGGCGGAGACGACTGGGACCAGAAGATCGTCGACCACCTTCTGAAGGAAGTTAAGAACAGCCACGGCGTGGACCTGTCCAAGGACCGCATGGCGCTGCAGCGTATGCAGGAGGCGGCCGAGAAGGCCAAGATCGAGCTCTCGCAGGCGATGCAGACCACCATCAACCTGCCGTTCCTGACGGCAACCGAGTCCGGCCCCATCCACCTGGAGGTCAGCCTGACCAGGGCTCAGTTCGAGCAGATGGTCGAGGACCTTCTGGAGCGGGTCAAGACCCCGTTCAACCAGGCGGTCAAGGACTGGGGCAAGCCGGTCGGCTCCATCGACCACGTGGTTCTGGTCGGCGGATCCACCCGTATGCCGATGGTCCAGGACCTGGTGAAGACCCTCTCCGGAGGCAAGGAGCCCAACAAGGGCGTCAACCCGGACGAGGTAGTCGCCATCGGAGCCGCACTGCAGGCCGGTGTCCTTCGAGGCGAGGTCAAGGACGTCCTGCTTCTGGACGTGACCCCGCTGACCATGGGTATCGAGACCCGAGGCGGCGTGTTCACCAAGATGATCGAGCGCAACACCACGATCCCGACCCGCAAGAGCGAGACGTTCTCCACCGCGGAGGACAACCAGCCCTCGGTGACGGTCAACGTGGTCCAGGGTGAAGGCCAGATGGTCACCTCCCCGGGCGTTCGCTCACTGGGCCAGTTCGACCTGGTCGGTATCCCGGCTGCGCCTCGGGGCATGCCTCAGATCGAGGTGAGCTTCGACATTGACGCCAACGGAATCGTCCACGTGCACGCCAAGGACCTCGGCACCGGCAAGGAGCAGGCGATGACGATCACCGGCGGCTCCGCACTGCCGAAGGAAGAGGTCGAGCGGATGATGCGGGACGCCGAGCAGTTTGCGGCCGAGGACGCCAAGCGGCGTGAGATGGCCGAGGCCCGCAACATGGCCGACAACCTGCTCTACCAGACCGAGAAGACCACGGCCGAGCACGGCGACAAGCTGGCGGCCGAGGACAAGGCGGCTCTGGACGACGCACTGGCCGAGCTGAAGGAAGCACTGAAGGGTGAGGACGTCGACCGGATCAAGACGGCTTCCGAGGCCCTGACCAAGGCGTCCCACAAGCTGGCCGAGCAGATCTACGCCACCAACGCCCAGTCGTCGGGCGGGGCAGCAAGCGCCGACGGCGCCGCAGCTTCGTCCAACGACGACGACGTGGTGGACGCAGAGATCGTCGAAGAGGGTGCCCAGTAATGGGTTCAGAATCCGAAGAGGGCCGGATCAAAATCCCGATCCGCGACAAGCGCAAGCTGTACGACGACGGTGCCGCCCCCCAGGGCGGCGCCGTGGTCGGCGAGCCGGTTCTGCCAGCAGAGCCCGAGGCCGAGCAGGACGCCGACAACGCAGCGATCGCCGAGGCGCACGCCAGGGCGGCCTCCTACCTGGACGACCTGCAGCGGCTGAAGGCGGAGTTCGACAACTACCGCAAGCGGACGCTGAAGGAGCAGACCCGGCTGATTGAGATGGCATCGGCGGAGATGGTCGCTCGTCTGTTGGGTGTGGTCGACAACTTCGGGATGGCAATGAACGCCGCGAGCGGTTCGAAGGACTACGAATCGATGCTGAAGGGTGTCGAGATGGTCTACGGAGAGCTTCGGCAGGTCCTCGAGAGCGCCGGCCTGGAGATCCTCGAATCGAAGGGCGAACCCTTCGACCCGAACATCCACGACGCAGTCATGCAGGACGAGGGCGACGGCTCCGGCCACATGGTCGTCGACGAGGTGCTGCGCAACGGCTACCTGTTCAAGGGGACCGTGCTCAGGCCCGCGATGGTGAAGGTGACGCAGGACGCGTCGGCTGCGGTCGACGCCAACACGAACGAGTAAAGGAAGAGGCGGATGAGCCAGAAGGAGTGGATTGAGAAGGACTACTACGCCGTGCTCGGCGTGGACAAGTCCGCGTCCGCGGCGGACATCAAGAAGGCGTACCGCAAGCTGGCTCAAAAGCACCACCCGGACGCCAACGCCGGTGACCCCAAAGCGGAAGACAAGTTCAAGGAGGTCTCCGCCGCCTACGACGTCCTCAGCGACGAAAAGACCAAAGAGGAGTACGACCGCATCCGCCAGATGGTCGCTGCCGGCGGCTTCCGCTCGGCCGGGCCGGGTGGCGCCGGCTTCGGCGGCTTCGGCGGAGGCGGCCAGCGGGTGAGGGTCGAGGATGTCGGCGACATGTTCGGGGGCGCCAGCTTCGGCGACCTGTTCGGCGACCTGTTCGGGAGCGGCGGCGGGGCGACCAGCGGCTTCGGCGGCCGGGCGATGCGGGGCGCCGACCTGGAGACCGAGACCTCGTTGTCGTTCGAGGATGCGCTCGAGGGCGTGCAGGTCGAGCTTCACATCCAGGAGCGCGGCGGGCAGCCCCGGACCATCAAGGCCCGAATCCCGGCGGGAGTCAACGACGGGGCCCGGATCAAGCTGGCCGGCAAGGGCTCGCCCGGCCCGGGCGGAGGCCCGGCGGGCGACCTGTACGTGAAGGTCAAGGTCCGGCCGCACAAGATCTTCGGCCGCAAGAACAAGGACCTGACGCTGGCGCTGCCCGTCACCTACGCCGAGGCGGCCCTGGGCGCCCAGATCGACGTCCCGACCATGAACGGCGGGCCGGTGAAGCTCAAGATCCCGGCCGGGACGTCGTCGGGCAGGACCTTCCGGGTGCGGGGCAAGGGAGTGCCGTCCGGCAGGGACAAGGGAGATCTGCTGGTCACGGTCCAGGTGGCCGTGCCGGAGAGGCTGAACCGCGAGGCGAAGAGCCTTATCGAGCAGCTGGCTGCGCTGGAAACCGAGTCGGTGAGGCCGGCCCTCGACGAGTTGATCGAAAGGGGGATGACGAGCGATGGATAACGGCAGCGGTCGCAGAGGGTCCAAGCCCAGCGAGCGCGGGGTGTACGTGATCAGCGTGGTGGCGGACCTTTCCGGGATGCACCCGCAGACCCTTCGGATGTACGAGCGCAGGGGGCTGATCGAGCCGAAGCGCACGCAGGGCAACAGCCGGCGCTACTCCGAGGAGGACGTCGCACGCCTTCGCCGTATCTCCGAGCTCACCCAGGTGCACGGCCTGAACCTGGCCGGCGTCCGGATTGTCATGGACCTCGAGCGCCAGGTGGAGGACCTGAAGAAGCGACTGGAGCGGTCCAACCGCCAGCTGGCAGCGGCCGAGCAGAAGCTCGCCGAGGCACGCCAGCAGAACCGCAACCGGGGGGTCCTGGTGCGTCTGGCCGACGTGGCCAGCATCTTCGACCAGGTTGCAGTGAACTCAAATCTACGAAAGGGCAGTCCTCGATAAGAAGGACTGGAGGTGAAGAACCAGATGGACATGAACAAACTGACTCTTAAGTCCCAGGAGGCGCTGGCCCGGGCCGCGGAGCTCGCAACGGCGGGCAACCACCAGGTCATCGCGCCGGAACACCTGATGAAAGCTCTGATGAGCGACCCGGCGGGGGTTGTGTTCGGGCTCATCCAAAAGCTGGGCGCCACGCCCCGGGTCCTGCAGGACCGGGTGGACGTTGCCCTGTCGAGGATGCCCAAGGTCTACAGCTCGGGAGCCCAGGCCCGCATGTCGCCGGAGCTCAGCCGGGTGCTGGAGAAGGCCTTCACCGAGGCCGAGCAGCTCAAGGACGACTACGTCTCCGCCGAACACCTGCTGCTGGCGCTGGTCGACGCTGCGCCGGGGCTCAAGCCGGTATTCAAGGAGTTCGGCATCGACCGGGACACGGTTCTGGCCGCCCTGGTGGAGGTGCGCGGCTCCCAGAGGGTGACCTCGCAGAACCCCGAGGAGACCTACCAGGCGCTGGAGAAGTTCGGCCGCGACCTGACCGACGCCGCCCGCAAGGGCAAGCTGGACCCGGTCATCGGGCGGGACGACGAGATCCGCCGGGTGATCCAGGTCCTCAGCCGCCGGACCAAGAACAACCCGGTGCTGATCGGTGAGCCGGGCGTCGGCAAGACGGCCATCGTCGAGGGAATCGCCAACCGCATCGTCGACGGGGACGTGCCCGAAGGCATCAAGACCAAACGCATCATCGCTCTGGACCTCGGCCAGATGGTCGCAGGCGCCAAGTACCGCGGTGAGTTCGAGGAGAGGCTGAAGGCCGTCCTCAAGGAGATCGCCGACAGCGAGGGTGAGGTCATCACCTTCCTTGACGAGCTGCACACGGTCGTGGGCGCCGGGGCGGCCGAGGGTGCGGTGGACGCAGGCAACCTGCTGAAGCCCATGCTGGCCCGCGGCGAGCTGCGCATGATCGGCGCCACCACCCTGGACGAGTACTCCAAGCACATCGAGAAGGACCCCGCTCTGGAGCGGCGGTTCCAGCCGGTTGTGGTCGGCCAGCCGTCGGTCGAGGACTCCATCGCCATCCTGCGTGGCCTGAAGGAGCGGTACGAGGTTCATCACGGCGTCCGGATTCAGGATGCGGCGCTGGTCGCAGCGGCGGTTTTGTCCGACCGATACGTGACCGCCCGTTTCCTGCCCGACAAGGCCATCGACCTGATCGACGAGGCGGCAAGCCGCCTGCGGATCGAGATCGACTCGATGCCCATGGAGATCGACGTGGTCGAGCGGCGGATCAAGCAGCTCGAGATCGAGCGCACGGCTCTGAAAAAGGAGACCGACGAGCCGTCCAAGCAGCGCCTGGCGGACCTGGAGTCCGAGCTGGCCGGCCTGCGGGAGCGGGCCAGCGCCATGAAGGCCCACTGGCAGGCCGAGAAGGAGGCCATCACCACCATCCGGGCCCGCAAGGAGGAGCTGGCCCGGCTGCAGGAGGAGTCGACGGCCCTGAAGGCCCACTGGAGCATGGAGAAAGAAGCGATCGACAAGATCCGCCAGATCAAGGCGGAGATCGACCAGACCCGGACCTCCGCCGAGCGAGCCGAGCGGGAGGGCGACCTCAACACCGCCGCCGAGCTGCGCTACGGCAAGCTGGTGGAGCTGAACCGGCTGCTGGAAGAGGCCAACTCCAGGCTGGACGAGCTGCAGTCCACCAACAAGATGCTGAAGGAGGAGGTCGACGAGCAGGACATCGCCGAGGTGGTCAGCAAGTGGGTCGGGATCCCGGTTTCCAAGCTGATGGAGGGCGAGGTCCAAAAGCTCATCCACATGGAGGACGGCCTGCACCAGCGGGTGATCGGCCAGGACGAGGCGGTCGCCGCGGTGTCGAACGCCATCCGGCGCTCCCGGTCCGGCCTGTCGGACCCGCACCGGCCCATCGGAAGCTTCATCTTCCTGGGGCCGACGGGTGTCGGTAAGACCGAGCTTGCCCGGGCCCTGGCGGAGTTCCTGTTCGACGACGAGCGGGCGATCCTGCGCCTGGACATGAGCGAGTACATGGAGAAGCACTCGGTGGCTCGCCTTTACGGGGCCCCTCCGGGCTACGTCGGTTACGAGGAGGGGGGCCAGCTGACCGAGGCGGTCCGCCGGCGCCCGTACTCGGTGGTGCTGCTCGACGAGATCGAGAAGGCCCACCCGGACGTCTTCAACTCGCTGCTGCAGGTGATGGACGACGGCCACATGACCGACGGCAAGGGCCGCAACGTCGACTTCCGCAACACGATCATCATCATGACCAGCAACATCGGGAGCGACTGGATCCTGTCCGAGTCCGACCCCGAGCGGATGCGGGAGAAGGTGATGGAGGCGGTTTCGATGACCTTCAAACCGGAGTTCATCAACCGGGTTGACGACATCGTCGTGTTCCACCGGCTGAGCCGGGAGCACATCGCCCAGATCGTCAAACTGCAGGTCCAGCACCTGGCTCGCCGTCTGGAGGCCAGGAACCTGCACCTGGAGCTGACCGATGCGGCGCTGGACTACCTGGCCGAGAAGGGATACGACCCGTCGTTCGGCGCCCGGCCCATGAAGCGGCTGATCGCCCGGGAGCTGGCCGACCGGCTTGCCCTGGAGATGCTGCAGGGCTCGTACTCCGACGGCGACACCATCGTCGTCGACGCCCAGGGCGGCCTGCTGGTCTTCAACGGCAGGCCGGCCGGCGCCGAGGCGTTGGCGAGCTTCAAGGCCGAATAGCGGTTAGGACTTAAGCGCCGGGCAAACCGCGCCGATAGAAATCGGACTGCGAGGAGGCCATATGCCCGGGTGGATCAACAAAATATTCGGCGGAACAACCCAAACAACGACGAGCGTCCGCAGCACCGCTGCGGACGTTCCCGCGGGTTGGGGATCACAACTTTTAGAGCTGCTCAAGCCGCTGGATCAGCAGATTCGCCCGGGAACGGCTAGAGATCTGGTGAACTTCGTCCTGATCGGGGAGCCGGTGTCGGCTCTCGGCAGGGTGGCCGGCTTCGGGCTCACCCGGAGGCTCAAGGTCACCGGTTACGGCGCCAACGAAGCGCTCAACATCTACCGGGGGTTCGAGCTTTTGCCGCTCGCGGCACGCCTGCGGTGGGTGCAGGTTCTCGAATCCTCCTCCGAGGCCGGCGAGATGTACTCCCTGAACCTGCCCGGCGGCGCCCACTGGCCCGAGATCCTGCTG
>DASTUJ010000079.1 GCA_035759705.1 Actinomycetota bacterium
CCAAGATCTGCATCCTGCACTCAACCGGCTTCGGTCCTGAGTGCGGCAGCCCGGAACTAGAGAGGAAGCGGAAAAGTGACTACCGAAACCAAGACCAGCACCTGGAGCGAGATCTTCGGGACGATCCTTTCCGGCACCTCCCTGGAACGCGGACAGGCTGCCTGGGCGATGGAGCGGATCATGGCGGGGGAGGCGGCTCCCTCGCAGATCGGGGCGTTTCTGGCCGGGCTCCGGGCGAAGGGCGAGTCCGTGGAGGAGATGATCGGCCTGGTCGAGACCATGAGGGGGTTCTCCCAGAAGGTCGAGGTCGACTACCCGGTGGTGGACACCTGTGGCACGGGCGGAGACCGGTCGGGCTCGATCAACGTGTCGACGATGGCCGCGATGGTCGTGGCGGGGGCCGGCGCCAAGGTTGCCAAACACGGCAACCGGGCGATGTCGAGCAGCTGCGGGTCGGCCGACGTCCTGGAGGCGCTGGGCGTCAAGGTCGACCTGGGGCCCGAAGGGGTCAAACGATGCCTGGACGAGGCCGGCGTCGGTTTTTGCTTCGCCCCGATCTTTCACCCGTCGATGCGGCACGCCGGACCGATCCGCAAGGAGCTCGGTGTCCCCACCGTCTTCAACTTCCTCGGGCCCCTGACCAACCCGGCGGGGGCGAAATTCCAGGCGCTCGGCGTCTCCGACAAGTCGATGGCGCCCCGGATGCTCGAGGTCCTGGCGGCTCTGGGCAGCGAGCGGGTGCTGGTCTTCCGGGGTTTCGACGGCCTGGACGAGCTGTCCACCACCGGCCCTTCGAACCTGTGGGAGCTGGAGGGAGGGGAGACCAGGGAGTCGGTCGTCGACCCACTTGACTACGGCATCCCCCGGGCGGCGCCCGCCGCGCTCGCCGGCGGCGACGCCGAGAACAACGCCCGGGTCGTCCGGGAGGTGCTGAAAGGCCGTGAGGGCCCCGACCGGGAGGTCGTGATCCTGAACTCGGCGGCCGGCATCATCGCTGCCGGGCTCGCCGGCGGATTCGAAGAAGGGGTTGCCCTTGCCAGGGAGTCCGTCGACTCGGGGAACGCACTGGCGGCGCTTAATCGCCTGGTGGAGGTTTCGAACGCCTAGTTGCCGGCACATATAGAGGCCTTACGGGGCCGAACGGTTCAATCTGCAATTGGAGTATGTTGATCCCATGAAATGGCTGATGAGGTTGTTGGGAATCGAGAAGGCGCTCAAGAGCGCCGCGGAGCCCTCGAACGAACTGGTCATCAAGGAGCGCCGGGCCGAGCCGGACCCGGTCGCCCTGGCTGCGGCGGGATCGGGATCCGTGCCCAGGCCGGGACTTGACCTGGAGCGCTTGAAAGCACTCCCGTCGGCCGCCTACCACCCCCTGACCGAGTACCTGACCTACATCCAGGTCAAGCGTGGGGAGACCGAGAGCCTGGTCTTCGTCCGAGCGAGCGATATCGACGCGCTGGCTGCGTTGACCGGCGAGTCCAAGGACAACTTCGTCAAGGAGTTCAAGCGCCTCGGCGTGCTCATCTCCATGAACTAGCCCCCTGGGGCATCGACAGCAAATTTTTCGCAACTTTTTTCGACCGGCCTCCCCAGGCCGGTCGTTTTGTCATACCCCCTCCCTATCGTTCTTCCTGTCGAACAAACCAGTCGCCCAAGCGGGCTTCGGGACGGCGGTTCGGAAGGAAGGGAGAAGAGCATGGAGCGGTTCGAATCTTCGGGTTCCGAACACAGGGCGGAGCACCACAGCCCCGGCGAGGTCCTCGAGTGGGGAAGCCGGCTGGCTTCGGAGCTGGATCCCCGGCTGGCCGATGTCTGGTCCTGCGTTTTCAGCATCGAGTCGGATCCCACCCTCGAACAGCTGGGCTGGTTTCTGCGGATGGCCTACCTGAACGGCTACGAGGACGGGATTACCGAGACCACCCGGGGCAAGCTGCTCCAGGAGCTAGGGATGACCGCCCCGAAGCACAACGACACACGACCGGAAGGAAGGCGCCAGTGATCATCGACTGCAAGGAATGTGAGATGTACCGGAGCACCCACTGCCAGGACTGCTTCGTGATGGCGGTTCTCACCCGACGCAACGACGAGCCGCTTGTCATCGAACCTGACCAGGAGCCGGCCATCACCCGTCTTCAGCAGGCCGGCCTGGCCCCGGTGCTGAGATTCCGCCAGAAGGCAGGTTAGGAAAAGCACCTTTTCCCGCACTATTGGAGCTGAATGGGCCTTCCGGAGGCGTAATTCGGAGCCCCCGGCTCTATATCCTTTATTCTTCGAGTTCCTAGGGGCTTGGAGAAAATGGTCAGACTGCATCTGGTTGGGTTCACAACCGACTTGAAGAACCTCATCTTCGCCGACGAGCGCGGCGCGACCAGCGGCAATTTCGTGGTCAGCGTGGACTCCCGGCTGCGGCATACCCTCGAAGAGGTCGCCCGGCTCGATGAGGTCGCCGAGGCCCAGGAGCCCGAGGTCGCAGAAGAGGCCGAGGAGCCCGAAGCCCCGCCGGCTCCGAGGGTCGTCTCCAAGCTCAGCCCCAAGGAGATTCAGAGCCTGCTTCGTGAGGGCAAGACCGAGGAGCAGGTGGCCCGCCTGGCGGGGACCGAGGTCGACTGGATCCGCCGCTTCTCCTTCGCAATTCTTGCCGAACGCCGGGACGTCATCGATGCCGTGCGTGCCGCCACCCTTTCCAAGCCCCGCCTCGGTCCCTCCGGTATGAGCATCGGGGACGCGGTTGAGGAGAACCTCGGCGCCAAACGTCTGCGGATGGGCACCGAGGCCATCGAGGACGCCTGGAAGGCCATGCGCAAGAACGGCCGCTGGCAGGTTAGCTTCGAGTACGAGTCCCGGGGCCAAAAGCGTCTGGCCCGCTACTCCTTCGACCCCAACACCCGGCAGGTCGAGCCTCTGAATGACATCGCGCTCGAGCTCGGCTGGCGTTCGGACTCCCGCACCAAGGGAGGAACCGGCCGGCCGGCCGCAGCGGGCCAAAAGCTGGTCACCGGAGTGCGACCCAGCAGTCCCCGCTCCGCAGCGGCCAAACCCGCCGCAAAGACGGCCGCTCCGGCCAAACCTTCGGGCCGCGCGGCCGGGAGCAGATCCGGCCAGGAGAGGCCGACCTCCGCCGGGACCCGTCCCAAGACCACCGGTCCGGTCACCCGTCGCAGCACCATCGCAGCCAGGTCGAGAGAGGAAGGCGGCCGGAGCGAAGAGCAGCCTGCGGTTCCCCGGCGCCGGCTGGTGTCCCCCTCCGAGGAGATCGAGCAGGTGCGCCCGCCCGAGCCGGAACAGGAGAAGGACGACACCGCAGACGAGTTCATCATCCAGCGGCCCCGGAACCCGGAGCGGGCGACACCCGACTCATCCGGCTACGGATCGCTCCCCCAGGTTTGGCGCCCCACTCGCCGAAACTAAGTCAAACGGCTTCGCTTCCTGCGGTGCGATTCGAGATTTGTTTCGGATTCCCTGGCTGGCATCCGAAATTTCGGGTATCCTAGGTGACTACCTATTCGGGAATTCTTTCGCGTCAGCCACCGAGTTCCCACCCCAAAACGAGCGCCCAGGCTTGTTCCGGTCGCTCCAACAATTTGGCTCAAGGAGGAGTAGCTCATGACGACGCGCATCGCGATCAACGGTTTCGGACGAATTGGACGCCAGGTTCTGCGGCAGATATCTATGGGCGAGCCGGACCTGGAAGTAGTTGCAGTCAACTCCTCCCGCACTACCCCCCAGGCCGCCGAGCACATGTTCAAGTACGACTCGGTGTTCGGTCGCTACCAGGGGAAGGTCTCCAGCGACAAGCAGGACCTCATCGTCGACGGCCGCCACATCCGGGTCACCGACCAGCGTGACCCGCTCCTGTGCCCCTGGCACGCGTTTGAGGTCGACATCGTTGTCGAGGCCACGGGCCACTTCAACCACCGCGAGGCTGCGGCCAAGCACCTCAAGGCCGGCGCCGGCAAGGTCGTCCTGACCGCCCCGGGCCAGTACGAGGACTGCACCCTGGTCATGGGAGTGAACGACGAGATCTACGACCACGACCGCCACTGGATCATCTCCGCCGCCTCATGCACCACCAACTGCCTGGCGCCGATGCTGAAGGTCCTGCACAACGAGTTCGTCGTAGAGGGCGCCCTGATGACCACCATCCACGCCTTCACCCGCGACCAGCAGCTTCTCGACGGTACCCACAGCGACCCCCGCCGGGCCCGTGCCGCAACCCTGAACATGACCCCCACGAAGACCGGCGCCGCCAAGGCGATCGACAAGGTCATGCCCGAGCTGGCCGGCCGCATCGTCGGCATCGCAGTCCGGGTCCCGGTCCCCGATGTGTCGCTGGTCGACCTCAGCGTCACCCTGGGCCGCGGAACCACCACCCAGGAGATCAACGAAGCCTTCCGTGAGTACGCAGTGGGGCCGATGAGCCGGGTGCTCGACGTCACCGACGAGCCGCTGGTCTCCAGCGACTTCCACGGCGACCAGCACTCCACGGTCATGGACCTCGCCTCGACCCGCCGCGGTCCCGGCACCCAGGCGAAAGTTCTGGCCTGGTACGACAACGAGGCCGGCTACTCGGCACGGGTCGTCGACATCTGCAAGCTGATCGCCCACCACAACGACCTGGCCAAGGGCGGCTCCGAGCCAAAGGAGACCCCGGCTGAGGACGCCGAGGCGGCCCCGGTGAAGGTTTCCGCAGGGGCCTGACCCATTTGGTTGGGCAGCGGGAATCATCGTTGAGGGGTTAACCCTTCTTCCGCCCGCTGGTATAAAACGCCTCCGACCGTTGAGGAGGAGCAGCCCTAGCCGCCGGGACTCTCGTGCGTGGCCCTCGGGTGGAACCCTCGGCGTTACCATAGGTGCATAGCCCCTCGGGTCTGCTGGTACGGTCGGAACCCTACGGCACCCGGGGAAGGGCGAACGAAGGAGGGCACATGGCCTCCATTGAGCTGGTCACCGACAGCCCCGGTCCGGGATCCCGCAC
>DASTUJ010000080.1 GCA_035759705.1 Actinomycetota bacterium
GGATGGGAGTGGCTCATGAAATACCTTTTGATTCTGCAGGGCACCGAGGGGGAGGAGCAGGGCAACCTGACCCCCGAGCAGATGACCGCCGTGATGGAACCCTGGAACCAGTTCACCCAGGCTGTGACCAAAGCCGGCGCATTTCTTGCGGGCGAAGGACTCTAACCGAGCGCGTCAGCAACCACAGTCCGCCACCAGGCGGGGACCGCAACGTGACCGACGGACCGTTTGCCGAGACGAACGAGCAGATCGGCGGTGCTCTCGGTCTCTCGCAGAACGAGGTCGACAGAGCTTTTGTGTTGCAAGAGCTTGCGGAGTTGGGGCCGGATCCCGCTACCTAGAACTCTTTACCGAGCCGGTCACCCATCCAGGCGCCTTGCGGACCGGCTCCGCCCCGAGGTCCAGCGACATCTGTTCAGGCTCCGGCTGCGGTTCCGGTTTGGGCTTGTCGGGCTGCCGGCGCCTCGGACCGGTCCCCGCGCCGAGTTTGTCCTTGAGGGCGTAGACCGACTTCTGGATCGGCTCCGCCACCGATTTCGGGGCGTTGCTGCCCTTGTACATCTTCCGGTACTGGCCCAGCAGCTCCGGGTACTCCTTCTCCAGCCAGGGCAGGAACTCCTCCTTGACTCCCGGCCGCAGGTGCAGCACCAGAGGCGTAATGTTCACGGCACCCGCCTTCGCGGCGGCTTTGACGGTGGCGGCCAGCTGCTCGGGCGCATCGGAGATGCCGGGTAGGATAGGCGCCATCAGAATGCCGCACGGGATGCCGGCCTTGTTCAGCTTGGTGAGCACCTCGAGCCGCTTCATCGGGTGGGGTGTCCCGGGCTCGGTCCTGCGCCAGACCTCCTCGTCCACCGTGCCCACGGAGAACATGGCGGAGACCTCGGCCACTGCAGCGCCCGCCACCAGGAGGTCAAGGTCCCGCTGGATCAGGGTCGACTTGGTGAGGATCGAGTACGGATTCCGGTTGGCGTTCAGCTCTTTCAGGATCCCCCGCATCAGCTTGTAGCGGCCCTCGGCCCGCTGGTAGTTGTCGGTGTTCGTGCCCATGGCGATGTGCTCACCGCACCAGGATGGCTTCCGCAGCTCCCGGCGCAGCAGCTCGACGGCGTTGACCTTGACGACGATCTTGGTCTCGAAGTCGACACCTGCGTTGAGGTCGAGGTAGGTGTGGGTAGGGCGGGCAAAGCAGTTGTGACTGACCACGCCGTTGGCGATGAAATCGCCCGTACCTGTGGTGATGTCGTACATCGGGACGGCGAACCTGAGGTCCTTTATCGAGGAGACCTTGAGCCCAGATGGGATCGAGTCGCCCAGCGCCGCCTGCTGGAAGGCTCCAGCCCCGACGATTGAGTCACCGAGCGTTAGGTGCGGCCGATCGGGCGCACCGTGGTCGGCCTCGGTCACGTACTTCCAGCCCCGGTTGGTAAGGAACCGGTGATCGGCACTCGCGACTAGCTCGGTGCCATCCTCGAGCGTAATCCGGTAGGCGGGCTTGGTAGTCGACCAATGATTCAGGACGGTCGTTTCGACGTATCGCCGGTAACGGCCTTGCATTTCGGTCCCCAGGATCCGATCGCCGATCCGGATGTCGCTCAGCGATTTCGATCGTCCGTCGGCCATGAGGATCGGCGTGTCGCCGGCCATGCAGTACGAACATGCATGCGAGCATCCCCGGTACGGGTTGATCGTCCAGCTGAAGCCCATGTTGTTGGCTTTGACGTGGTTGATGATGCTCTTGGACCGGACCTCGTAGAAGGTCATCCCCTTGAACTCCGGGGTGCTGAAACGCCGGACCACGGCGTCCTCGCCGAAAAGGGGGAGCTTGGCTGTCTCTCCCTGCGGTGCATCGAGGAGCTGATTGTCCCAGCGCATCGGTTCAGGATAGAACAAGTGTTCGATCCGGACAAGGTGGGTCCGCCCTGTTGGAACGGCCTGAACGGGGGTACTCTTAAAGAACGATGCCGTTCATCCTCGGATTCTTCTTCTTCCTGATTCCCCTGCTGGAGCTTGCGATCCTCATCCAGGTCGGACAGCAGATCGGCGTCGGCCCGACCATCGTTCTGCTCATCCTCATGAGCATCCTCGGGGGCTTCCTCGCCAAGCGTGAGGGCCTGGCAGTCTGGAAGCGGTTCCGGGCGACGCTGGCCAGAGGCGAGGTTCCCTCCACCGAGCTGATCGACGGCGTGCTGGTTCTGTTCGGAGCAGCCCTGCTGCTTACCCCCGGCTTCCTCACTGATGTGATGGGCATCGCCCTGCTGATCCCTGCCAGCCGGGCCGCAGTCCGCCGGGTCGTGATGAAGAGCGGCGGGTGGCTTGTGGCCAAGCGCTTCCCCTTCCTCATCCCCCTCGGCCTGGTGCGGAACCGCACCCGCAAGGTGAGGGCGCACACGGTGGTCACCGAGCCCGTGGAGCCGGTTGAGGGCGAGTGGCGGGATGCCGCCGACAGGGATCACCTGACCGGGCCTTAAGGCAGACCGCCTCGCAGTCTTAGCCGAAGCAACGGATACTGGATTTATGCACTCGCCCGAAGACATCTACGTCAGCCCTTCAACGCTCAAAAAGCTGAAGGAAGAGCTCGAGCAGCTGACCGGCCCCGGGCGGGAGGAGATGAGCGTCCGCCTGCTGCGTGCCCGCGAGCTCGGCGACCTCAAGGAGAACGCCGAGTACCACGCCGCCAAGGACGCCCAGGGCCTGATGGAGGCACGGATCCGGCAGCTCGAGTACACGATCGACCGGGCGGTGGTCCGGGAGGTCTCGACGAACGTCGACGAGGTCGGCCCGGGCATCATCGTGACCGTCAAGGACAAGTTCGGCACCGAGGACTACCTGTTCGCCGACTCCATGGAGGAGAAGATGGACGGCGCCAGCACGGTCACCCCCACCTCCCCGATGGGGAAGGCGCTGGCGGGCAAGAAGTTGGGGGAGACCGCCACCATCGAGGCGCCAAGAGGCAGCTTCTCCGTTGAGATTGTGGGGTTGCGTCCCCTTTCTTAAGTCGAGTTTGCAGAAGATTCCGCGCCGGTACCTCCAGATAACCAGCTTCGTGGTTATGGGAGTCGTCGTGCTGCTCGGAGGGGAGGCCGCGTACACGTTGAACCGGGACTTTCCTCTGGTCGACCCGCCCTCGCCGATCCACGGCGAGTTCGGCGACCCCTCACTCCCGCCGCTGAAGTTCGTGGTCCTGGGCGACAGCACGTCGGTCGGGGTCGGGACGTCGCCCGAGAACTCCTTCCCCTGGATCCTGGCCACCCGGCTCGGCGAAAAATACCACGTGACGCTCGACGTGGTGGGCTTCGGCGGGGCGATGACCAAGGACCTGCCCGGGCAGGTCGACAAGGCGCTGGCCCTCCAGCCGGACCTGGTTTTGGTCGAGATCGGCGCCAACGACACCACCCACATCGTCCCGCTCCGCAAGGTCGAGAAGAACATCGAGGCGGCACTCGACAAGCTGCAGGCCGGCGGGGTCAAGCTCGTGGTCGCCGGGCCGCCGCATATGGGGACCTCGCCTGCCTTCCCGCAGCCGCTTCGGATGGTCAGCGGGTGGAGGGGTGCGGCCGTCGGGCGCCGGATCGAGAAGGCGGCCGAGGAGCGCAAGCTTCCCTACATCGACCTGGCCGGCGGCACGAAGGACCAGTTCAGGAACGACCCCGAGGCCCACTACAGCGTCGACTGGTTCCACCCCGGCGCCGGAGGCTACAAGCTGTGGGCTGAGGTAATGTACCCAACCGTGCTGGCGGAGGCGGAACGCCCGGCTTAAGCCGGTATCAACACCAGATGGTCGTGCTGCAGGGTAGTGTCAAGGAGGCCCTCGCCCACATCGGCCGCTACGTAAAGGATCATCCCCTCGTGCTCAACAACCACATCGCCCTCCTGCGGGGCGTCCGCAAAGCCGGTTTGAATTCCGCCGCCGCGCCGGTACACCCGGATCTTCGCGTCGGGGTTGAAGCGCGCCGCGGCGTCGTACGCCCGCTCCAGGACTGCGGTTGCCGTCTCGCTGATTTCCATGCCCCCACCCTATCCGGGAGACCCGCATGAAGACAGTCGGGATCACCGGGCCGTCGGGCTCGGGCAAGAGCGCCCTCTGGCGGGCCATCTCCGGGCTGAAGCCCGTGGGCGACGTCGCCACGGTCGCGGTGCCGGACCCCCGTCTGGACAAACTTTCCGAGCTCCACGCGTCGAAGAGCACGGTCTACGCCCAGGTGGGGGTGGTGGACGTGCACGCCAACGCCCGCACCGCCTCGGCGGCCAACGCCAAGCTCCGCAACATGGACGCGCTGTTGATCGTCGTCCCCGGCTTCGGGGGGCAGGACGGCGCCAAGGCGCTGGATGCCATGAAGGACGAGCTTCTACTGGCCGACATGGGCCCGATCGAGAACCGGCTGGCCAAAGCCAAGCGTGACCCGGCGGCCAAGGCCGAGCTGCCGGTCCTGAACGCGGCCCTCGAGCACCTGAATAACGGCGAGTTCCTCAGCACCCGTACCTGGGAGAAGGAGGAGCTGGCGGTCTTCTCGGCGCTGGCGCCGGTCACGCTGAAGCCGATGATTGTGGTCTACAACGTCGACGAGGACGCCCTGGAAGCCACTATCGAGGCGCCCGGGTTCACGGTCATCACGGTGCCCGCCCTGCTGGAGGCGGAGGTCGCCGGCCTCGGGCCCGAGGAGAGCAAAGAGCTTCTGGGCGCCTACGGCGTGGAGGAGCCGGTCATGGGCCGGGTGATCCAGGAGGTCTACCGGTCGCTGGACCTGATCACGTTCTTCACAACCGGCGAGGACGAGTCCCGGGCCTGGGAGCTGAAGCGGGGAGCCACCGCTCCGGAGGCGGCCGGCGCCATTCACACCGACATCCAGCGGGGGTTCATCCGGGCGGAGGTTGTCTCCTACGAGGAGCTGGTGGCCGCGGGGAGCTGGGACAAGGCGAAGGCAGCGTCGAAGATCCGGGTCGAGGGCAAGGACTACCTGTTCAAAGAGGGGGACTGCACCAACTTCCGCTTCAACGTCTAGTTCACGCGCCGTTAGCGTCGTCGATGCTCAGGGCCACAACGCCCCCGCCCTCGTCCTTCACGATCACGCTTACCGGCTCGGCCTGGTCCCTGTGCTCCTCGAGGTGGCCGAGGTCGAACCCGTAGTCCCGCTCCGGGTCGATCAGGATTCGCCGCGGCCCTTCTTCGGATTCAACCGTGATGGCCGAGGGCCGGCCCTCCGTCACCTCGATCTCCGAGATCAGCCCCTCCACCCGGGCGCCCCGGGAGCAGGCGACTAACAGAACGGCAGCGGAGAGAATCGACAGGCGCCGGAGGCGGTTTTGTGCCGTGTCAGCTAACCTTCGGGGCGTTTGGAGGGGTGGAGTCGGTCCCATGCTGCGTTCTCGCTCGTCCCGTTAGGACGCATGGCTAGCGGGACTCGCCGCGGCCTTGCCTGGAACCAACTCACTCGCTCCAAACCTCGCAAAAGTTAGCCGACACGGCACTACAGCTCGTCGACCTTGGCCGCCATGATGAAGTCGTTGTCGGTCAACCCTTTGGCGGCGTGCGTGGTGAGGGTCAGCTTCAGGAACCCCCAGCCGATCTCGAAGTCCGGGTGGTGACCCTGCTGCTCGGCCAGAAGCCCGACCTTGGTGGCCATCCCGAAGGCGTCACGGAAGTTCTTGAACTTAAAGCTGCGCTCGATCCGGTTGTCGACAATGGCCCAGTCGGGGTCGAGCTGGGAGTGGAGCTCGGCCGCCTTTTCCGGGCTGAGAGTCGGGGTTCCTGCGTGGCAGGCTTCACATTTTCTGGCTGCTAGATCGCTCAAGGTTCAGTGCCCCTTTCCGGGTCTTAATTAAATCTAAGAAGGTTTGCCAAGTCCGGGAAAACGGTAACCCTTGTTCCATACTATCTATCCCCCACATGAGCTCCCCAGAGCTTGATCCTTGGGATCCCCAGCACCCCTGATCGTGTTTCGCAACCCCGGAGGTCCGAATTGAAGACCGTCTTTCGCCCGATCCTCCCCGTCCTCGCCCTGCTATTGCTGCTGGGTGCCTGTGGTCGTGACAACCCCACGCTGGATGCGCCGTCGAGCACCCCGCAGGCCCTGTCGGTGGACATAACCTCGCCGGAAAACGGCGCTCAGGTGGGCGGGAACGTGGTGCTTTTGACGGTCGAATCGGAAGGCATCGACATCACCGAGGCGGATGGCGACGTGTCCGGGGAGACCGGGCACTATCACGCCTTTATCGACCGGGACCCGGTGGCGTCGGGGGAGACCATCTCCGAAGGCCCGGGTGTTCTTCACTTCACCGACGACACGGTCAGCATCCCCGGATTGTCGATAGGCAAACACAAGATAACGGTGGTCCTGGCCGACGGCGCGGAGGCGAGGATCGGGCGGGCCTCTGCCGTTGTCGAGGTCGACGTCACCGGACCTTCCATCGACGCCAGCGCTCCGGCGACGGCGCCCATGGCCGTCGGCTTCACCGTGGAAAGTGTGGCGACAGGCGTGCAGATAGTCGACCCGGCGAAGGACCCGGGGACCGGCGGCACGGGACACCTGGACCTGGTGGTCGATCCGGCCGAGGACCCGGTGGGCGGCACTGCCCCGCTCCCGGTCGATGCGACCCACATCCACGCCACGGGGACGTCGACACAGATCGGCGGCCTTCCGGCAGGGGAGCATGCGGTCTGGGTCGTGCTCACCGACAAGAACCACGTGCCGGTCAACCCGCCGGTTGCGGACAGGGTGGTCGTCGTCATCAGGTAGCCGTTCGGGCTGATCGAACATTTGTTTCCCAACCCGGCGCAAATTTGCGGCCGGCTGTCATACCCGGTCGCTAGCATGGGTTCATGGCCGAAGATCAGATGTGGGTGGAGGCATGGAGCCCGGAGTACGGCTCTTCCTCCGAGGTGGATGACGGTCTGTCCTCGTCGGTCGAGGAGGTTGACCCGGATGTCGAGACCGCCGCCTGGGGGGCGATAACTCCGCGGGTCTCCCCCCCGCCGGTTGCGGCTTTCATCGACGGTGTGGACCGGGTGGACGCCCGGGCCTTCTACGGCCAGGGGGCAGCGCCGGCGCCCGGGCTGTTCGGATCGGTGGCGGCGGGAGCGGTCCTGGTAGACGGGCTGGCCACCTTCGGGCCCTCCGAGGTCCAGCGGTGGAGCGTCTTCGGGTCGGACGTCAACCCGCCGGTCAGGCCGTTCAGCTCGGCCATCAGCTACCGGGGCACCTCCATCGCAGGGACCCGGCCCGAGGAGCTGCGGGGGGCCCTGCAGAAGGCCCGGAGCCGGCTGGAGGAGGACCTGGCACGCCGCCTGTCCCGGGAGGGCATGCTGGTGATCGCCGATGGGCCCCTGCTCCTGAGGGAGCCGGTGAACCTGGTCGGATACATCAAGAGCCACCAGAAGACCTACCTGAGCCCGGAGCACGCGCCGGTCGCCCTGGGGCTCGCGCCCGGGCAGCGCACGCCGATATTCGGTTTCGGGATGTCGTCGCACCGCCCTCGGTTCTCCTGGTACACCCGGATCGCGCCGGCGCCGCACCAGCACCCGTGGGCTGCAATCGCCCGGTGCGAGGTCAGCAGCACCATCGGTCTGGAGAGGGCGGTCGGCCTGGCCGATGTGGTGACCTTCCACCTCCCGCGTTTCAGCTCCAAGGCCTTTTGGGACACCCGGGCTCCGCAGAACCTGGTGCCCATCGCCACCCTGGAGCGCAAGCTCTGGAGCCTGCTGGGGGATAGGGAGCTGATCATGCGCCGCATCCGTTCCGGCGTTCGGGCGAGGAGCCTGGGCCGTGGCTGACGAGCAGGTGGGCCGCGTCCTTGGGGTGGACCCCGCGACCTCCACGGAGTTCCGAGTGGTGATCGACGCGGACAACTACCTGCAGCTCGACGACCTGGTCGAGGTCCGCACCCACGTGCCGAAGGTGGGGGAGGTGCACCTCTACGGCCTGGTGACCGAGGTGGCGGCCCGCTACGAGGGGGCCCGGTTCGAGTCGGACATGTTCCTGATCGCCGAGGAGGGTTCGTTGCCGGCCGAGCTGGCCCGGTCGGCAACGGTTCAGACCATCCGGGTGGACCCGGAGATCTGGGTGGCGCCGGACCCCGGCGAGCCGGTCTACCGCGTCGCCGGGCACTCCCGTGACAAGGCGCTTTACGCCGACGAGATGGGCCGGCGCCTTCCCATCGGCTTCGCCCGGGACGGCGAGCCCATCTGGGTGGACCTCGACTTCTTCGACGGCCGCAAGGGCGGCCACATCTCGATCTCGGGGGTGTCGGGCGTCGCCACCAAGACGTCGTTCGCGCTGTCGTTCCTGCGTTCGCTGACCGCTCACCCCGAGGTGGTCGGGCAGGCGGCGTCGAATGTCCGGGTTCTCGTGTTCAACGTGAAGCAGGAAGACCTGCTGTGGCTGGACAGGCCAAACTCGGAGCTGAACGACGAGGCCCGCCGGCAGTGGGAGCGGTTGGGCATCCCGGCCGAGCCGTTTCCGTCGGTCTCCTTCTGGGCGCCGCCCCGGGGTCCTGTGGGGCTGGTCCCGGACACCGACTCCCGGAGCGTTGGGGTTTCGGCCTTCTCCTGGACCCCCCAGGAGTTCATCGAGCTGGGGCTGCTGCGCTTCCTGTTTGTCGAGTCGGGCGACTTTCGCCAGCAGCTGACCTTCGTCGAGGAGCGGGTCCGGTCGCAGTTGCAGAAGTTGTACGAGCCGGTCGACGGTCGCCCGGGCGTCGTGCGGATCGGGACCCGCATGGTGTCGTCGCTGGCGGATCTCGTCGAGGTGATCGAGCAGCACGTGGACCCGGAGGACGGCGAGCCGGAGCAGTCGTGGACCGGAAGGGTCCAGGGTGGGACCGCCCAGGCGTTCATGCGCCGGCTTCGTGCGGCCGAGTACCGCATCGGGCGGCTCGTCCGGGCCGACGGGAACCGGGTCGACCGGATGGCCGAGGCAGTCACAGTCGTCGACCTCCACAAGCTGCACGACTTCGCACAGCGGTTCGTGGTCGGCGCGCTTCTGGACGAGGTCTTTGCCGGCAAGGAGAAGACCGGCCAGCGGCTGCCGCTGCAGGTGATCCTGCTGGACGAGCTCAACAAGTACGCCCCGCGGGAGGGCCACTCGCCCATCAAGGAGGTGCTGATCGACATCGCCCAGCGGGGCCGGTCGCTCGGGATCATCCTCATCGGAGCCCAGCAGACCGCCTCCCGGGTGGCGCCCGAGGTGGTCGAGAACGCCTCTATCCGGGTGAGCGGACGGCTGGACGCCGCCGAGGCGGAGCGGGCGGAGTACGGCTGGATGCTGCCGTCCACCCGGGCCCGGGCCCGCTTGTTCAAGCCGGGCACAATGGTGGTATTCCAGCCGGGCATCCCGGCGCCGCTGGTCTTCACCTTCCCCTACCCGCCCTGGGCCACCCGCCCGGAAGAAGCGGTCGAAGCGGGAGACCCGTTCGAGGGGTTGCTGTGAGATTCCTGCACACCGGCGACTGGCACGTCGGGAAAAAGCTCGGGCGCATCTCCCGGGAGGTGGAGTTCGAAGCGATGCTGGACGAACTGGTCGCGATCGCCAAGGACCAGCAGGTCGACGCGGTCCTGGTTGCCGGTGACCTGTGGGACCGGGCGATGCCGCCGCTGGACAGCATGCGGATGGTTATCGACGGCCTGATCCGGCTGGCGGATGCGTCGGGCAAGGTTGTCGCCATTCCGGGCAACCACGACTCGTCGGCGCTGTTCGAAGTGCTCGCTCCGCTCCTGGAGCCGAGAGGGGTTGTGCTGACCCCGAAGATCGCCCGGCCGGAGGAGGGCGGCGTGGTCCGGGTCCTCTCCCGGAACGGCGAGGAGGAGGCGTGCGTTGCCGTTTTCCCGTTCCTCCACGAAGCGGTGGTGATCGGCGACGTCCTGAAGGATTCCCAGGACTGGTTCGCCAGGCTCGATCCCGGCTCGGTGGTCGGCGCCGACCGGTACGCGGACAAGGTCCGCCGGCTGAGCACTGCTCTGTGCTCGGGTTTCGACGCCGGCGGCATCGGAATCCTCATGGCCCACTACTTCGTTGACGGCGCCGAGATCGGAGGCGGCGAGCGCAAGATCCACCTGGGCGAGCAGTACGCGGCCACGGCCCAGTCGATCCCGCCCGGCGCAGGTTATGTAGCCCTTGGCCACATCCATCGCCCCCAGGAGGTGGTGGGGGCCGCAGTCGCCACCCGCTACTGCGGGAGCCCGCTGCAGCTCGACTTCTCCGAGCGGACCCACGAGAAGCAGGCGGTGATCGTGGACATCAAGCCGGGTTCGCCGGCGAAGGTCAAAACCATCGCGCTGTCCTGCGGCCGCAGGTTGATCCGGGTGCAGGACGAGCTGGAGTCGCTGCAAAAGCGGGCTGCCGAGTTCGGAGAAGCGTACCTCGACGTCCGGGTCCAGACATCGGGGCCCGTGTTCGGCCTGGCCGACCAGGTCCGCAAGTTCCTGCCGAACGCCGTGATGGTCCAGGCGGTCTACGACCGCATGGCCGGTTCCGAGGAGGTAGTCGCGAAGTCCCTGGACGGCCGGATCACCGATCTCTACGCCGGCTACCACCTCCGGGCCCACGGGGTGGAGCCGCCGGCCGAGTTGATCGACGAGCTGAAGACGCTCGAGGAGGAGGTCCAGCGTGCGGCCTCTTGAGCTGACCCTCGAGGGGTTCAAGTCCTATCGCAAGCCGCAGACCTTCACCTTCGACACCCGGACGCTTTTCGGGATCGTCGGGCCGACCGGCTCGGGCAAGTCATCGATTCTCGAAGGCCTGATCTTCGGCCTGTACGGAAAGACGCCGAGCGTGGAGTCGGGAACGAAAAAGCTGATCAACGCCCTGGAGTGGCAGGCGCGGGTCCAGCTGGTCTTTGAGTCCGACGACGTCGCCTGGGAGGTAGTCCGGATCATCCGGCTGAAGGGTACGTCCCAGACCATCCTGCGCCGGGTCGACGGCGTCGGGGACCCGGTGACCGGCGATCGAAACGTCACCGAGAAGATCGAGGAGATCGTCGGCCTGGACTTCGAGTCGTTCCGATCCTCTGTCGTGCTGCCCCAGGGTGAGTTCGACAGGTTCCTGAAGGCAACCCCCACCGAACGCTCCCGGATTCTGAAGGGGATCTTTCGCCTGGAGCGGGTCGACCTCCTGCGAGAAGGCGCCCGGTCCCGCCTTCAGCTGGTGGAGGGTCAGATTAGCGTTCACCAGAGCACTCTCGACTCGTTCCCCGATCAGCCCGAGGTACGGCTCAAGGAGTTGAAAACGGACCTGGCGGTTGCCGAGAAGCTGCTCGCCGAGGTCCGGGACGAGCTGCCTGGCGTCTTGAAGGCGGAGCAGGATGTCCTGAGGTCGGGGGAGGAGATCCGGCGGGTCCGTCAAGAGAAGGCTCAGGCCGAGACGGCGCTGCGGCGCCTGCCGCCGGAGGAGTCGCTGCGCAACCTTGGCGCCCTGCAGGAGAGGGCCGAACGCAGGCTCGAGGAAGCTCAAGAGGCGCTGGTCGAAGCCGCTCGAGTCTTGAACGAGGCGCAGGCCAGGGAGACGGAGGTTGCAGAGAGGTCCGGCGGGGACGCCTGGTTCGCAGGCGTCGAGACCGGGCTGGCGGCCCGGCAGCGGATTGCCCGCACCTTGGCCGAAGCGGAAGCGGAGAGCGCCGAGTTCGAGAAGTCGTTCCAGGCCGGGGCGATAGAGCTTCCGAAGTTGGAGGCGGCCTTCCTTTCGGCCGACGCAGCGACTGTCATGGCAAGAGCCAGACTACGTGAGCTGGAGCAGAACCACGCCGCTCACCTGCTCCGGCGGGACCTGGCTGAAGGGCAGGCGTGCCCGGTCTGCGAACAAACCGTCTCGTCCGTGCCCCATTCCGCTCCGCTGCCCGCCCTGAGCGCAGCAACCGAGGCGATCACCGCAGCCGAGGCCGGCTTGAAGAAGGCGCGCACCGACTATGAGTCCGCCCGCACCCGGCACACGCTGGCCGGCGAGCGACTTCGGCAGGCGGTCGCCCGGGTTGAAACCGGCCGGGCCGAGCTTGACGAGGTAGAGAACCTGCTCGGCCAGCTTGCAGCCGGGGTCTCCGACCTGAAACAGGAACTGAGCACCCGGCGCCTGGCGCTGGCCGAGAGCCGCTCGGTCCTAAAAGACGCCCGCACGGCGCGCGACGCAGCAGATGCCGAGGAGCGCAAGGCCCGCCGGGGCGTGGACGACCTGGCCCAGAAGAGCCGGGATGTAACCAACCAGTTGAGCCATACCAGCGGGTTGCTCGGGCTGGGGTCCATCTCTCCCGAATCCGAGGGCCTTTGGGACGCCGCCAAGCGCATTGTCGAGGCGGGCGCCGAAAGAGTCGAAGCGCTTGTCCGCCGGGAACGGGATCTCGAGGCCGGAGCGGCTGCTGCAGCGCGGCTGGTCAACAGCTTCCGGACCCGGTTCGCGGCGGCCGCCGACGACCAGGCGTCCGACGTGCTGGCCCGGGCCAAGGCCGAGGTCACCCGGTTGGAGCTCAGGGTCGAGGAGATGAAGGGGGTAATCGTCAGGCAGAAGGAGGTCCAGGCCCTTCTGAGCGCCCTGGTCGCCCGCCGCAAGCGCTTCGAACGGCTGATCACGGACTTCGCCGACTCCAAATTCACCGCATTCCTTCTGGACGAGCAGCGAAGGCTGCTGTCCCGCATCGGCTCCGAGAAGTTCCGGGAGCTGACCGGCCACTACCGGTTCGACGAGGAGGGCCAGTTCCAGATCGTCGACGAGCGCACCGGACTCACCCGCAGCCCCGACACCCTTTCGGGAGGGGAGACGTTCCTGGCTTCTTTGTCGCTGGCTCTGGCGCTCTCCGAGGCGGTGGCACTGGAGGGCGGCCGGCTCGGCTGCTTCTTCCTGGACGAAGGATTCGGCTCACTGGATCAGGAGAGCCTGGACCTGGCGCTGGAAGGGATCGAGACCCTGGCCGACCCTGGCCGGCTGATCGGGCTGATCTCCCACATCCCCGGCGTCCAGGCACGCCTGGACGACTTGATCATCCTGGAGCGGGGTAGCGACGGAAGCACCGAGGTCGTGCAGCACGAAGGCCCGATGGGCTACGCATCGATGCTTGTTTAGCAAATGGACCAAGTGATCGACTGAGCCTTGCGAACAAATTGGAGATGGACATCCAGTAATGTAACACTGTAAACTGCACTCCTGTTCGTGACCGGAAAAGGAGAGGCGATGGCAGCGTTTGAGGGTGAAAGCGTAAAACCCATGGCCCCTACCATCTACAGCCCGTTCGACCCCGAGGTCCATGCCGACCCCTACCCGCACTACCGCGAACTGCGAGAGCACGATCCCGTCCACCGGAGCGAGGTCGACCTCTGGATCCTCACCCGCTACGACGATATCGCCACCCTGCTGCGCGATCCCCGGCTCGGCCATGAGGTCACCCAGGGATTCGCCGGAGAAGGCGGTTCGGCGGATTGGGAGTCGATGCTGTTTCGCGACCCTCCCGCTCACACCCGGCTGCGCTCGTTGGTCAGCAAAGCCTTCACGCCTCGCGTGCTTGAGAGCCTGAGGACTCGGATCGACAACATCGTGGACGATGCGCTCGGTGTCGCACGGGAGAACGGAACGATGGACGTCATCGGCGACCTCGCCTTCCCGCTTCCCGCCACGGTCATCAGCGAGATGCTGGGGCTCCCGGTCGAGGATCACCAGCAGTGCCGGCGGTGGGCAACCTCGGCGACCCGCAGCCTTGATCCGCTGGTCGACGACCGGCTCATGGACGAAATCTTCCTTTCGCTCATCGAGTTCCGCCAGTACCTGTCGGAGCAGGTGGAGCGGCGGCGTGCCCAGCCGGGCGAGGATTTGATAACCGCATTGATCGCGGCCGAGGAGCAGGGCGAGCGCCTCAGCCACGAGGAGCTCATCTCCACCCTCCTGCTCCTGTTTACCGCCGGACACGAGACCGCGACCAACCTGATCGGCAACGGCCTGCTGGCACTGCTCCGCAATCCCGACCAGCTTCGGCGCCTCAAGGAGGACCCGGGCTTGATGCGGCCGGGCCTCGAGGAGTTGCTCCGCTACGACAGCCCGGTGCAGTTCGTGATCCGAATCGCGAAGGAGCCGATCACCGTCCGCGAACAGAATTTTGTCCGGGGAGATTCGATGCTCCTGGTGATCGGCGCGGGGAATCGGGACCCGGAGCAGTTCGCCGATCCCGACTCCCTCGACGTCGGGCGAAAGAGCATCAAGCACCTCTCTTTCGGGGGCGGAATCCACTTCTGTCTTGGGTCGGTGCTGGCTCGCATGGAAGCCCAGGCCGTGCTCGGGGGCCTGATTTCGCAGTTCGACGAGCTCGAGCTTGCCACCGATGACCTCCGGTGGCGCCCGCACATCAATCTGAGGGGGCTCGAGTCGCTGCCGATCCGGGTGGGTTGAGGGCGCCCTCCCGGTAGGCCCAGGTTTCTCGGATCAGAAGCCGACAAGCCTGGGCCGGCTGGATGACCTAGAGGTAGATCCCCCATCGGTCCTGGACCCCGAACACCCGGGAGACGAAACCCACCAGCGGCCCGACATCCTTGAGTAGACCCAGTCCCTTCGCCGGGGTCACGTGCCGGAACGAGCCGACCCGGGTCAGGCGGCCGGTTGCCGGTTCCTCGAGCGAGGCAACCAGCAGCGCCGACTCGCTCGGCGGGGCCGCCGGGTCCTGGCGGCTGTGCATGGCCTGGATCGGAATCCGAATCCGGCCGATCCGGGCGGCGGGGGAGAGGTCGGAGATCAGGTCGCCCAGGCCGGCCGGCAGCGCCGCCACCAGGTCCCGGGTCCGGGCCGGGTCGGTGTTCACCATCAGGTCGTAGATCGCCCGGGATGCCGGGTTGAGACCATCGGGCTGCCGTTGGTCGTAGGCCTCGACCAGCGCCTTCTCGTCGTCCGAGGGCAGGTAGTTGGCCAGGAACTCGGTGACCGCCTTGCCCGCCCGGGGGTCGGGGCTCCACTCGTCGGTCAGCCCGCCCGGCGCATTGACCCTCCCGGCAGTTACCCCCTGCAACAGATGGACCAGGTCGAAGTAGGTGCCGACCGTCGCCACCTCAAGGACCTTGTCCTGGACGGCGGGCTCCTCCTCCATCGCCACCAGACTGAACGCAGCGCCGAACGAGAAGGCCAGGACCATCACCTTCCCGCCGGTCTTCTCCGCCAGGTAGTCGATGCTCTGGCGGATGCGGGCGGTGTCGGTGCGGTCCAGGCGCTGCTCACCCAGACCGAGGTAGGGGGCGACGACGGTACGCCCAAGGCGGTTGAGCGATCGGGCGACGTCGACAATGCGCGAGTCGGCCGGCCCGCCGGGGGCGACGCCGTGGACCAGGACCACGCCGGGCATCGTGTTCCGGCCTTCGTAGAGATCCGCTTTGCCGTCCTCCAGCTTGACGACCGAGACCTTGGGATCCGGCAGCAGGCGCAGAGGTTTTACCGGGGCAAGCATCTCGGTCAGGAGCAGGACGGATTTGGCGGTGCTTTTCACCGGCTGTATGCAGTAACCGGCGGTGAGTGCGAGCGCCAGGATCAAGCCCTTCCGCGCCATTGATCCGCTACTCGGTTTCCAGCCGGACCAGGTCGTCGTAGGTCTCCCGACGGATCATCAGCCGGGCCTCGCCGTCCGCCACCGTCACGACGGCGGGGCGGGTCTTCTTGTTGTAGTTGGAGGCCATCGAGTAGGTGTAGGCGCCGGTCGCAGGCAGTGCGACGATATCCCCGCGGCTCACCGACCTGGGCAGGGCCAGGTCCTCGATGAGCAGGTCGCCGGACTCGCAGTGCATGCCGGCGAGGGTGACGGGGAAGCCGGCGTCCTCCTCGGCCTTGTTGGCCAGGATCGCTGCGTACTTGGCCTGGTAGAGCGCCGGCCGGATGTTGTCGCTCATCCCGCCGTCCACCGAGACGAAGGTCAGCTCGGATGAGGTCTCCTTGATCGAGCCGACCGAGTAGAGGGTCACCATGGCGTTGCTGATCAGCCAGCGGCCCGGCTCGAAGCAGAGCGCAGGAAGGGCCACGCCGTTGCTTTCGGCGGCCCTCCGGGCGGTGGAGATCACCAGATCGGCCAGGAGCTTGACGTCGAAGGGCCGGTCCCCGGCGACGAAGGGCACGCCGAAACCGCCGCCGAGGTTCAGCTCGGGGAACTCCAGGCCGAACTCCGCCTTGATCTCGGCCAGGAAACAGAACATCACCTCGATGGTCTCCTCGAACGGCGCCGAATCGAAGATGTTGGAGCCGATGTGGGCGTGCAGCCCCCTCAGCTCGAGGTCCGGATGGGCGTTGGTCCTGATGATCGCCTCCCGGGCCACCCCACCCTGGAGCGGAAGGCCGAACTTCGACTCGTGGTGCCCGGTTTGGATGTGCACGTGGGTGTCGGCCGTGACCCCGGGGGTCACGCGCAGGTAAACCGCCTGCCTCCGCCCGGCGGCCCGGGCCAGGTCGCCGACGCGGTCGATCTCCTCCAGGTTGTCGATGGCGATCCGGCCGATACCTGCGTCGACGGCCATTTCGAGCTCCGAGTCCAGTTTGTTGTTGCCGTGCATCACCATGCGCCCGGCCGGGAAGCCCGCCGCCAGGCCGGTGAACATCTCTCCACCGGAGGCGACATCCAGGCCCAGTCCCTCCCGCTCCACCAGCCGGCAGACCGCTTTGCTGAGGAACGCCTTGGCGGCGTAGTAGATCGTCGCGCCGCCGAAGGACGCCCGGACCGAGCTGGCCCGGTCGGTGAAGGTGCGTTCGCAAAAGACCAGCAGGGGGGTGCCGAAGCGTTCCGCCAGCTCGACGGTGTCGCACCCGCCGATCGCCAGGTGGCCCGCCTTGTTGATCCCGGCGGTGTTCGGAAGAGCGGCCCGCAGGTCGTCGGTGGTGGTCACATGCTCTCCGGAGCGTCCACTCCCAGCAGCTGAACCGTGTTCGCCAGCACCTGCCGGGTGGCGTCGACCAGCCAGAGGCGGGCCTTGCTCAGCTCGACGTCCTCGCTGATCACCCGGCAATCCCGGTAGAAGGCGCTGAACTGCGAAGCGAGCGCCTGGGCGTAGTGGGTCAGCCGGTGCGGCGCCCGAAGCCGGGCCGACTCCTCAATCAGATCCGGAAACTCCGAAAGCTTGCGGATCAGCAGCGCCTCGCCCTCGTGGGTGAGCAGGCTGAAGTCCGCTTCCTCGATTGGCCCTTTGTCGGTTCCTTTCGCCGCTGCGTTGCGCAGGATCGAGCAGGTACGGGCGTGCTGGTACTGCACGTAGTAGACCGGGTTCTCCTGCGACTCCGACTTCACCAGGTCCAGGTCGAAGTCGATGGTGGCGTCGATGCTCCGGCTGACCAGGGTGAACCGGGCGGCATCCACGCCGACCTCGGTGATCAGCTCGTCGATGGTGACGATGTTGCCGGTGCGCTTTGCCATCTTGACCGCCTCGCCACCGGAGATGAAGTTGACCAGCTGCTGGAGCATGATCTCCACCGGCTGGGTGAGCCCGAGCGCCTTGCCGACGGCTTGGAGCCCGGCGACCTGGCCGTGATGGTCGGCCCCCCAGACGTACATGACCCGGTCGAAGCCCCGCTCGATCTTGTCGATCAGGTAGGCGACATCGGCCGCCAGGTAGGTGGTGGCATCGCCCTCGGAACGGATCAGGACCTGGTCCCGGGACGCGCCCAGCTCGCTGGAGCGGAACCAGACCGCCCCGTCCTGCTCGAAGGTGTGCCCCCGTTCGGTGAGCTTGGCGATCCCGGCCTTGACCTTGCCGGCCTCGTGCAGCGACGACTCGTACACCCAGTTGTCGAATTTGACCCGGAACTTCTCCAGGGTCCGGCGGTGGCTGTCGACCATTCTTTCGGTCCCGATCCGGCCGAGCCGGCCCGGGTCCTCGGCCAGAGAGTCGCCGAACTCGGCGGCCAGCTCGCGCCCCAGCTCCGCCAGGTACTCGCCCTGGTAACCGTCTTTCGGGACCTCAGCCTCCCGGCCCAGAGCTTGCAGGTAACGGGCGTGCAGCGATAGGGAGAACCGCTCCATCTGCTTGCCTGCGTCGTTGATGTAGTACTCGGTTCCCACCGGGTAGCCGGCCGCATCCAGCAGTCGGGCGAGCGCATCGCCGTAGGCGGCGTTCCGCCCGGAACCGACGTGAAGGGGGCCGGTCGGGTTTGCCGACACGAACTCGATGAGAATGCGCTCCGGTTTAGCGGCGCCCCGGCCGAAGTCCTCGGCGCGTTCGGCGATGTCCCGAACGGTCGACCCGAGCCACCCCTTTGCCAGGTGGAAGTTGATGAAGCCGGGGCCGGCGACCTCGGCGCGCTCGACCAGGTCGGACCGGGGGAGCGCCTCGACCAACTGCTCGGCCAGGCTCCGGGGCGCCATGCGGGCGCTCTTGGCCAGGGTGAGGGGAAGGTTGGTGGCGAACTCGCCGTGCTCGGGACGGGCCGGACGCGTCAGCTCGACCGCCGGCGAGACGGCATCCAGCGTCCCGTCGGCACGCATCTTGTCGAGACCGGCCTCCAGCAGGCCGGCGAGGTGATCGGTAATCACGCTAAAAGCCGGGCGGGGATTCCGGACGCGAGTAGCTCCCCGCGAGGATCTGCTCGATCAGGTCCAGCAACTCGACCGGTTCAAACGGTTTCGTGACGTAGGCAGCCACTCCGGATTCGTATCCTTTTCTCAAGTCGGCCTGCTGTGCACGTGCCGAGAGGAAGATCACGGGGATCTCGGCCGTCCGGGGGTCCTTCAACATCTCGGCCCGGGCGGTCCAGCCGTCCATCCGGGGCATCATGATGTCCAGGATGACCAGATCCGGGGTGTCCCGGGCGGCTCGCTCCACCGCCTCCAGGCCGTCGGCGGCGGTGATCACATCGTATCCCTCGAACTCCAGATTCACCTGAAGAAGCTCGATGATGACGGGGTCGTCATCGGTAATGAGGATTTTGTGGCGAGTGCCGGAATTCAAGGTGCTTTGATTGTAGTGCCGGGTAGCCCGGACTACCCCCGGTCCCTCTCCCGGTACAATTGGACGAATCCCCGCCCTCGTAGCTCAGGGGATAGAGCGTTCGCCTCCGGAGCGAAAGGCCGCAGGTTCAAATCCTGCCGGGGGCACCGCCAAATTTCGGCCGCAGTTGGGCCTGGTTCCAGATTGTTCCCACTCTCCACAAGGCGTCGCTGTCCTGCTCGGTGATCGCGACCTTCCGGCCGGACAGGCTCGCGGGAATCCGCTCGCCCCATGGCGGGGGCCTGCTACTTGGGGGCGGAGGCTTTATGCCTGCGGCCCTCAAGTGTTTCGCCGGGTGCTTGTACGACCAGTTTGCGGTCCGAACCGGGGCGAGTCGCCGCGCTCGGAGCCTCAAGAGCTCTACCCATCCGGCCCCGCTCTTTCTTCGAACCCGTTCAAAACGGGAACCGAGGCGATTAGTTCGGCCCCCAGCGGGAACCATCAGAGTTAGCCAATTCGCGCCCGTAGACGTCGGGCGTCCTGAAAATGAACCGAAATTTGGAGGTGCCATGGCCGCCGAGAATGGAGCGCGGAGCCTGGTCGATCCGGATCTGATCGACAAGCTGAAGGAGATATCGGACGACACTAAACAACTGCTGACCCAGGAGGTGGAGCTGGCCAAGGCCGAGATCCTCCAGAAGGTCGAGATAGTCAAGGAGGACTTCCAGCAGGCGACCTCCCAGGTCTCCTCGGAGATCCAGGCCACCAAAGGGGAGCTGGTCGAGGTCGGCAAGAAGGCCGGGATCGGCGCGGGGCTGTTCAGCGGCGCCGGCCTGTTCGGCCTCGCTGCGTTCGGAACTCTGACCGTTGCCCTGGTCGCGGGCGTTGCCGAGTTCCTGCCGGTTTGGGCCGCAGCCCTGATTGTGACCGCCCTCTACGGGATCGTCGCGGGGGTCTTGGGGATGGCCGGCAAGTCCAAGGTTCAGGAGGCTTCCGACCAGATGCCTGCCGCCACCCGGCACATCGACAACATCAAGAACGTCGCTGCGTCCACCAAGGACCGGATCCAGTCCGACGTCCCGTCGTTCGCCCCGGAGATGACCATCGACTCCCTGAAGGAGTCCAAGGACAAGCTTGCGGACGCCTGGAAGAAGGGCAGCACCGAGAGCCGTCCGTCGTGGCAGCAGCCGCCCCACAAGCGGTAGGGCGCTTTCCACTAGACGACTTTTAACTCTAGGAGGTTCGGATGAGTCAGACACGCAGTCCCGAGGAGGTTCGGCAGGAGGTCGAGCAAAGCCAGCAGAAGCTGGCCGAGGCGGTTGAGCACGTGGCCTACCACAAGGCCCACCTCAAAGAAGAGGTGAAGGAGAACGTCAAGGCACAGGTCACGGACGCCGCTGAGCAGATCAAACAGAACGTGGCAAGCCACTTCAAGGACTCCGCTGCGGCCAAGCCGGGCGAATTGAAGGAGGCGGTGGTCGACAAGGCCGGCGACCTGAAGGACACCGTCGTCGAGAAGGCTGCCGACCTGAAGGACACTGCCGCCGAGAAGAAGGACGACATCAAGGCCACCGTGTCCGAGAAGGCCGAGGACATCAAGCTTGCCGCTTCCGACAAAGCCGGGGACATCAGGGCGGCTGCGTCGGAGAAGGCGGAGGACATCAAGGCGACTGCGTCCGATAAGAAGGAAGAGTTCAAGCACCGGGACGACGAGCTGGCCGCTTCACCCGTAACCGGGAACGGACAGGTCGGGACAACGGACCCGGGTGTGCTGAGCAGCGCCAAGGACAAGGTTCTCGAGACCTTCGGGAACGTCACCGCAAGCATCAAGACCAAGGCCTCCGAGACTGTGCACGGGCACCCGTCGACCGAGGACTGAGGCCGGGAAAGACCTGATGGGCGCCGGGCTTTAAGCCCGGCGCCTCCTTATCTGACCCTGGCGGCAGCCGCCTCGAGGTCTGAAACGAAAGCCTTCATCTCCAGGCGCCGGCTTTCGTCGTCCCGAGATCGCAGGATGGAGGACGGGTGCACTGTGGCCATTACGCAGGGGGCCAGGTCGGAGTCCACCGGCTTGCCTCGCTGCTGGGTCACCTTGAACGTCCGGCCGAGGAGCGCCTGGGCTGCGGTAGCCCCCAGGCAGACCAGAACCGTCGGCTGGACCCGGGCCAGCTCCTCCCGCAGCCAGGGGACGCACGCTGTGATCTCGGCCGAGTTGGGCTTCTGGTGGATCCTTCGTTTGCCCTTGGGGGTCCACTTGAAGTGCTTGACGACGTTGGAGACGTAGACCTCGTCCCGGTTGAGGCCCACCGACTCCAGCGCCTCGTCGAGGACGCGGCCTGCCGGACCTACGAATGGGGAGCCCTCCCGGTCCTCCCGGTCCCCGGGCTGCTCACCGACCAGCATCAAACCGGCGGGCACCGGGCCCTCCCCGAAGACGGTCTGGGTTGCGTTCTCCCACAGGTCGCACCCCCGGCACGCCTGTGAGGCTTCACGAAGCTTCCGCAGGGATGCGCCCTCCGGGATGAAATCGGCGGCGGTCACGGGACCGGCGCCGGGTCCCCGGCCGTCCGGCTGGGCTGCAGCCCCTTCTCCTCCCCGATCTCGGCGAATCGGATGGCGTCCCGGATGGCGCAGCACCGGTGGTCGTTGTTGAAGTAGACGTACACGTCGTCCGACGGCCCGAACTGGCCAGCCAGCAGGTCGGCCCAGCGGTGGAGGGTCCCGTCCGGGTAGCAGGGGTGGGGCTCGGCGTCGCCTTCGTGCATCCTGAGGTACCCCCAGGAGGCGGTCCTCCACTCGGCGCCCAGTGCTTTGGAGTGGCGGTCGGCCAGGCAGAAGGCGGCGTCCCGGCGCTCGAGGACCCCCCGCACCTCGTCGGTGAACCAGGTGGGGTGGCGGAACTCGACCGCCAGGCGAACCGACTTCGGAAACGCCTTCAGTGCCTCCTCCAGCCTCTCGGCGTTGGCCGGGAAGTTCGGGGGAAGCTGGAGCAGCACCGGCCCGAGCTTGGGACCCAGGCCCTCGGCCGCGTCCATCAGCGTCTTGACCACCGGCCCCGGGTCCTTCAGGCGCTTCAGGTGGGTGAGGAAGCGGTTGGCCTTGACCGTGATCACGAAGTCGCCGGGTGTGCCTCTACGCCACTTCTCGAAGGTCTTTCTCTCCGGCAGGCGGTAGAAGGTGTTGTTGACCTCGACGGTGGCGAAGCGGTCGGAGTAGAACTTCAGCCAGCCGGAGGTGGCCATCTGCTCCGGGTAGAACCTGCCCTTCCAGTCGTCGTACTGCCAGCCCGAGGTCCCGATGTAAAGCATGGGAAAGACGTACCCGGCCGCGGTTCGTCCGACACAAACGGTTTTGTCGAACGGGGTGGCGGGAACCTACGCGCGTCGGCACCGAATTGAACGGAGACGCTATGGAAATCGGCTACTCGCTTTCAAGTGAAGAACAGCGACCCAACGACCTGGTGGACCTGGCCGCTGAGGCCGAACAACGCGGCTTCGCCTTCGCCCTCATATCCGACCACTACCACCCCTGGACCCGACGGCAGGGCCAGAGCCCGTTCGTATGGTCGGTCATCGGCGGCATCGCCCGGGCCACGAGCACCCTGCGCCTGGGCACGGGCGTCACCTGCCCGACAATCCGGATCCACCCGGCGATCATCGCCCAGGCGGCAGCAACCTCGGCCTGCCTGATGGAGGGCCGGTTCTTCCTCGGTGTGGGCAGCGGCGAGAACCTGAACGAACACATCCTCGGCGACCGCTGGCCCGAGGCCAGCGTGCGCCTCGAGATGCTCGAAGAGGCCGTCGGGGTCATCCGCCTGCTGTGGGAGGGCGGCAGCCAGAGCCACCGGGGCCGCTACTACACGGTGGAGAACGCCTGCATCTTCTCCCTGCCCGACGAGCCGCCGGCCATCTGCGTGGCAGCCGCCGGCGAGAGGGCGGCCGAGCTGGCGGGCAAGATAGGCGACGGCCTCGTCGGTGTGGCGCCGGGGCCGGTCGTCAAGACCTTCGAGCAGGCCGGCGGCAAGGGCAAGCCCAAGTACGGCCAGGTCACGGTCTGTTACGCGAAAACCGAGTCCGAGGCGCAGGCAACAGCGCGCAGTTGGTGGCCCAACGCAGCAGTTGAGGGTGAGCTGGGCCAGGAGCTTCCGCTACCCGCCCACTTCGAGCAGGCAACCAGTTGGGTGGACGACAAGACGATGGGGGAGAAGATCCCGTGCGGCCCCGACCCCGAGATCCACGTCAACGCGATCAAGGAATACGCGGGCGCCGGCTACACCCACGTCTACGTGCACCAGGTCGGGCCGGACCAGGCAGCGTTCTTCGACTTCTACGAGCGGGAGGTTATGCCCGCCCTCAGCACGGTGACGGCGGACAGGTAGGCGTCAGGGCTGGGCGACCTCTTCGCCGGTTTCGACCTCGGTCTCGATCGCATCCGCCGCCTCGTCGGTGACGGTCGTCTCGTCATCGGGGTCGGCCGCCGGGCGTCCCGGGGTGCCGTCGGCGTGTCGCGGCGGGACTATCGCACCGGCGGCGTCCGGTCCGTCCTCCGCAGCGTTTCTTTCCTGGTTGTCTTCGGCGGACATGCTTTCCTCCTGGTTTGATGGGCCCCGGGCTTACTTCGCAGCCTTCTCCTTCTCGTCGAGCTTGCGCTCGATCCTGCGGAGCATGGCTTTGATCTCCTCCTCCCCGTCCTTCGACTCGGCGCTGCCCCTATGGATGTAGAGGCCCGCCAGCACCACAAAGGCGAAGACCTGCAGGTACTCCGACTGCCAGTTCTCCAGGGTCGCCTGGGCGAAGTTGTCGACGAAGCCGGCGATCTCCGCCGGTCGGCCGTGTTCCTCCTGCTGTGACCTGTACTCCTGCCACTGCGCCAACCCGTGGCCGAACCAGACGAGGAGGAACAGCCACAACAGGGTAAGGGAGAGGCCGAAGCCCTTCCGCAGCGGCTCGTTCTTCCGGCGCTCCTGCTCGATGCTCCGGCTGAGCGCCCTGACGAGGAACAGAAACGACCCGATGGTGATCAAGAGGACGACCAGCCTGATCAGCGTTTCCACCAAACCTGCTCCTTTCGCCAAAGGGGTCAAATTTCTACCCGTCGCACGGTGCGATTAATCGCCCCGCCGGCGGGTCAGGTGGCTGCGTCCGTGTCTCTGCCGGGAAGGCTCTTCAGTCGGTTGCGGGGGTACTCCAGAGGGTGCTGGGCCACCCACCGGCTTCCCTTCGGCAGCCACCAGAGTTCGGTGGCCACCTGGGTCCCGTCGGGCAGGTTGAGCCGCGAGCTCTCCATCTGGGGGAACCGGCTGAGCCCGGTGATCGACCACTCGGGCGCGGGGGCCATGAGGTTCGCGGAGTCTTCGGTGTCGGCCCCCAGGTCCGGGTGGTTCCGTGCGGTGTCGGCGGCACAACAGCGGCAAACCGGCTGGGACTGCTGACGAGGGATCCGGACCGCGCACTGGGTGCAGTTGTTGTAACCGAACGACAGGCCGCGCCTGGAGTAGAAGGAGCGATCAGCCATCGGAAATCCCTCCGGCGAGGCCCGTTTTGCAGGCCGTTTCGGGAACGCTGCTTATTCCCGGAAGCTCCTATACCCCGGTGGAGTGCGGTTAAACGGCGGTCAGCCGACCAGAAGGAGCTTGTCCAGGCCGCTGACCTGGAGGACCTTGGAGGTGTTCGCCGAGGGGGAGCGAAGCATCAGGGTGCCGTCGCGCTCCCGCATTCGCTTCAGGGTGGCCACCAGAACCCCCAGCCCGCTGGAGTCGACGAAGTCGAGCTGGCTCAGGTCGATCACGAGGCTGGTCGTACCGTCCTTCATCAGCTCCAGGATCTGCTCGCGAAGCCTGGGTGCGGTGGAAAAGTCGAGCTCTCCGATGACGGAGATGACCGCCTCGTCCTCCAGAACGGTGACCACGAGCTCAAATTCCTGCGACATAGGCCAGCATTCTACCTGAGCGCCGGGCGCGCAACCGATCACCGCGCCCCGATGCCGGTGAGGAACTCCCGGACCCGGAACGGCCCGCCGGTGTCCCTGGCCAGCGGCGGCGTGGGCAGGTCGGCGGAGCGGTTCAAGCCGTAGACGAAGTCGAGCAACGTGTCTTCGGCGCTGTGTTCGGGGTTCCACCCCAGCTCCTGGTGCGCCCGCGTGATGTCCATGAGCGGCGACTGGACGGCCATGTCGACCCAGCCGACCGGGCTGGGCTGCAGGCGCATCCGCCAGCTTAGGTCGGCCGCGCGCCTGACCAGGGGCTTCGGCACCGGAACCGGGCGCGCTCCCAACAGTCTTGCAATGTCCTCGAAACCCATGTCCGGCTCGGCTGCGACGTTGAACGCGCCGCGTACGTCGCCGAGAACCGCCAGCCGGTAGGCGTCGCCCACGTCGTGGGAGTGGACGAACTGCGTCCTGGTTCCCTTCAGATTGGGCAGGATAGGGATGCGGCCCGGTTTCACCAGGCTCGTGGGCATCAGCGGGCCCATGAACAGGCGGCGGATGCCGCACGAGGCGCCGGCTTTGAGGATGATCCCCGGGCGCAGCCGGACCACCCGGGTCCAGGGGGACCGGGCCTCCATCTCGTCGAGGAGGCTCTCGACCTCTGCCTTGTGGCGGGAGTAGAAGCTGGTGGAAATTCCGTTGACCGGCCACTCCTCGCCCACCCGGCGGTCCTTCGGGCCGGGGGAGTAGGCGCCGACGGAAGATGCGTAGACCAGAGAGCGCACGCCGGTGCGCTCGACCGCTTCGAAGACCCTGCGGCTGCCGGTGACGTTGATCGCCCGCAGCGTCTCGGAGTCCCGGGAGGGTTGGATCGCCCAGGCCAGGTGGACCACCACGTCGGCGCCGTCGAAGACTGGTTCGAGGTTGCCGGAGACGATGTCGGCGGTCTCCCAGCGGACCTTGGAGAGCTCGGCGTCCGGCCGGCGCCGGGCCACCCCGACTATCTCGTCGACCTCATCCGCGCGCCGCAGGCTGCGGAGGACGCTGGTGCCGGCGTTGCCGGTGGCTCCGATGACCACAACTCGCATGGCCTGATGTGTACCCGGCCGTGGCGACGGCAAACGGTCGCAAATCGGGGTCCCAGAAGGGAGAGTACGATGATTGGATGATTAACGACAGGCCTCTGCTCGACGCGATCTCGAGCCCGGCCGATCTTCGCAGCCTGCCGGCGGAAGACATGCCCCGGCTCGTGGAAGAGGTCCGGGGATTTCTCGTCGAGACCGTGTCCCAAACGGGCGGGCACCTCGGGTCCAACCTCGGTGTGGTCGAGCTGACCATAGCGGCCCACCGGGTTTTCGAGTCTCCCCGGGACCTGATCCTGTTCGACACCGGCCACCAGGCCTACGTCCACA
>DASTUJ010000081.1 GCA_035759705.1 Actinomycetota bacterium
CTGGCGCGGGGCACCCCGTTACGGGTCAAGCTCGGCATCGACCCCACGGCCTCGGACATCCACCTGGGTTTCGCCGTCGTCCTCCGCAAGCTCCGTCAGTTCCAGGACCTGGGCCACACGGCAGTGCTGATCCTGGGCGACTTCACCGCCCAGGTGGGCGACCCGACCGGCCGCTCGGCTACGCGGCCCCGGCTGGCCCCGGAGCAGATCGAGGCCAATCTCAAGACCTACCAGGCCCAGGCCGGGCTGATCCTCCGCTCCGACCGGCTCGAGGTGCACCGCAACTCCGACTGGCTCGGGACCCTCGGAGCCGACGGGCTCCTCCGCTTGGCCGGCAAGGCCACCGTCGCCCAGATGCTCGAGCGCGACGACTTCTCCAAGCGCTACGACGCCGGCCAGCCCATCTCGATCATGGAGCTCCTCTATCCCTTGCTCCAGGGCTACGACTCCGTGGCGATCAAGGCCGACGTCGAACTCGGCGGCTCCGACCAGCTCTTCAACAACCTCGTCGGCCGGGACCTCCAGGAAAAGGAAGGCCAGGAGCCCCAGGTGGTGCTGACCACCCCCCTGCTCGAGGGCCTCGACGGCGTCAACAAGATGTCGAAGTCGCTGGGCAACTACATCGGGATCACCGAGCCGCCCGCCGAGCAGTTCGGCAAGGTCATGAGCATCCCCGACTCGCTGCTGCCCCGCTACATGCTCCTGGCCACCGGCTGGCACCCCGACCGGGTCGATGCTGAGTCAGCCAAGCTGGCCTCCGGCGAGCTGCACCCCAACACCGCCAAGCGGCTCCTGGCCCGCACGATCGTCGACCTCTACCACGGCGCCGGCGCCGGCGAGGCCGCCGAGGCCGGCTTCGACCAGGTGTACAAGAGGCACGAGGTGCCCGACGACGTCCCCGAGTTCGAGCTGCAGCCCGATCAGTTGGTGGACGGGCGGATCCGGCTGGCCCGCCTGCTGGCCCTCGCCGGCCTGGTGAGCTCCAACAAGGAAGGCGCCCGCAAGATCAGCGAAGGCGCGGTGCGCCTCAACGGCGAGCGGATCACCGACCCCGACACCGAACTGGCCCCGGGCGACCTCGGCGAAGGCCTCCTCCAGGTCGGCCGCCGCTCCTGGGCCCGGATCCGAGTCTGAGGAGCAAGAAAACCTTCTCCTCCGTTCTTGCTCCCGACGCCAACTTGCTAGGTTGGTCTCCTGCGGTTCGAAAGGGCCGCTGACGGCGGTACACCGGATGCGGTGCGTGGTTTTCTGAGTTGCAGTCAGTCCACGGACCCGCTAGAGTGCACCGGTTGCTCGCCGACAGGCGCTTGTCGTCACGTCGGCTATTGACACGGACATCTCCCTTGCAGGGAGAGGTGTGTTAGGCCAGGTGAAGGGCTTCCCCCCCTTGGGTACCCCTCTCACTCGGACTGCCGCTCTTTGAAAACGGAATAGTGGTGACAAAAGCCAGTGCGGGCGTTCGCGACCTTCTCTGAAGGTCGAGGACGTTCACCAAGTCAATGCACTGAGTACACATGGACAACGTGTGAATCCAGTGCCGGGTTGCCGAAGGGACTCAGTGGGTCCCGAGGCGGCTCTTCAACCGATCGCAGGCGGAAGCGGCCCTCGGGCCGGCAAGCCGAGATCTCGATGGAGAGTTTGATCCTGGCTCAGGACGAACGCTGGCGGCGTGCTTAACACATGCAAGTCGAGCGGGGTCCATCCTGTCGCAAGACAGGGGAAGACCTAGCGGCGAACGGGTGAGTAACACGTGAGGAACCTGCCCCGAAGACTGGGATAACACCGGGAAACCGGTGCTAATACCGGATGCCCTCAGAGAGTCGCATGGCTCATTGAGGAAATGGATTCCGCTTCGGGAGGGCCTCGCGGCCTATCAGCTTGTTGGTGGGGTAACGGCCTACCAAGGCTCCGACGGGTAGCTGGTCTGAGAGGACGACCAGCCACACTGGGACTGAGACACGGCCCAGACTCCTACGGGAGGCAGCAGTGGGGAATCTTGCGCAATGGGCGAAAGCCTGACGCAGCAACGCCGCGTGGGGGACGAAGGCCTTCGGGTTGTAAACCCCTTTCAGCAGGGACGAACATGACGGTACCTGCAGAAGAAGCCCCGGCCAACTACGTGCCAGCAGCCGCGGTAATACGTAGGGGGCGAGCGTTGTCCGGATTTATTGGGCGTAAAGAGCTCGTAGGCGGTTTGGCAAGTCGGGTGTGAAAACTCCGGGCTCAACTCGGAGACGCCACTCGATACTGCTATGACTCGAGTCCGGTAGGGGAGTGCGGAATTCCTGGTGTAGCGGTGAAATGCGCAGATATCAGGAGGAACACCGGTGGCGAAGGCGGCGCTCTGGGCCGGTACTGACGCTGAGGAGCGAAAGCGTGGGGAGCGAACAGGATTAGATACCCTGGTAGTCCACGCCGTAAACGTTGGGCACTAGGTGTGGGGCTCGATCGACGGGCTCCGTGCCGTAGCTAACGCATTAAGTGCCCCGCCTGGGAAGTACGGCCGCAAGGCTAAAACTCAAAGGAATTGACGGGGGCCCGCACAAGCGGCGGAGCATGTTGCTTAATTCGATGCAACGCGAAGAACCTTACC
>DASTUJ010000082.1 GCA_035759705.1 Actinomycetota bacterium
CTCGCCGCCCCGGCGCTCGACACTCCCGTCGGCCAGGATCTTCAAGGCCTGCTCGGCGGGCTCGCCGTCGACATCCGCCACCTGGACCACGATCACATCCGACCCCACCTGCCGCTTCAGGTCGTCCGGCGTCCCTTCGGCCACGATCTTGCCCTGGTTGATGATGCCCAGGTAGTCGGCGATTGTCGGCCTCCTGCAGGTACTGCGTCGTCAGGAAGATCGTCATTCCGAGACGCTCGTTGAGGTGACGGACCTCCTCCCACACCCGGGTCCGGCTCACCGGGTCCAGGCCGGTGGTCGGTTCGTCCAGGAACAGCACCTCCGGGTTGTGCACCAGTGCGGCCGCCAGGTCGAGCCGGCGCTTCATGCCGCCCGAGTAGGTGCCGATGCGGCGGCCGAGGGCTTCGCCGATGTCGACCAGGGAGGTGATCGCCTTCACGCGGGCGTCGATCTCGGAACGCCTGAGGCCGTAGAGCCGTCCCTGCAGTCGGAGGATCTCGATCCCGGTCTGCTTGTCGTCCAGGGCTGCCTCCTGCAGGGCGAGGCCGATGCGCAGGCGCACCTCGTCCGGATGCTTGACGACGTTGTGGCCCGCCACCCACGCCCGACCGCTGGTGGGCGCCAGCAGCGTGGAAAGCATGCGGATGACTGTGGTCTTGCCGGCGCCGTTGGGGCCGAGGAAGCCGTAGATCTCGCCGCGTTCGACCTCGAGGTCCACGCCGTCCACCGCGTGCACGTCGCCGTAGGCCTTGGCCAGCCCCTCCGTTTGGACCGCCAGCTCATCCAATCGCAACCCCCCGGGTAGTTGGATCGAGACTATCGGTTACGGGAGGATAAACACCGGCGTGCCCGGAGCGGCCATTCCCGCCAGCCGGGTGACGTCCTTGTTCAGCAGCCGGAGGCACCCGTTGCTCGCAGAGGCGCCCACCGAGCCGTCGTTGCCCCAGCCGTGGATCGCGATCTGGCCGACCCCGCCGCCAAAGTTCGTCAGCACGTTGGAGAAGGCTGCCACGCTCAGCATGTGGGCGCCGTAGGGACTCCCCGGGTTCTTCACGGAGAAGTCGACGTAGTAGTTGCCGGTCGGGGTTGGGGTCTTGGAGGTTCCGACTCCGACCGGGGTCGCCATCAGCAGCTTGGAACCCCTGAAGACGCTCAGCTTTCGTTTGGCGACCTCGATGATGATGTGGTTGGGCACGCTCTTGACCAGCACGTCGGACTTGCGCACCCAACCCGTGGCCCCGTTCGGCCGGGCGGGAAGCTGGACCTTGAGCCACTCCCCCTGGACCTCTTTGACTCCAAAGACCACCTGCATCCCCTCAACCGTGGGATTTCGCATCGTCTTGGTTTGGGCGCCGCCGGGGCCGCTGTGAATCGGGATCTCTCCGACCGCCCCAAACGCCGCCTGGGACGCACCGGGGTGCTTGAATACCAGCGGGGTTTCCGGGGATGGCGATTCCGAGGGCGATTCGGAAGGAGTGGGCTCCGGCGAGGCGGACTCGGACGCCTTCGGCGATGCCTTGGCCCTCTTTTCGGGGGCTTCTGCGGCACCGGTGCCCACCGAAATCCATACGAAGGCTCCGGTTGCCACCAACGCGAGGACACCGACTATCGCCAGGCCGATCTTGTGAAACTTTTTGATGTTGTGACCCCCGTGTCGCCGATTTTCACTTCAGGATCGGACCGGGCTATGAGCTTCAGCGAGCGCCGGCCTGCCGCCCATCCTACCCGGCTGCCGTAAATTCAAAGCCGCGCTCAGTGACTTTTCCACCGCCCCTGGCGTTTGCGTGCGGCTGAACTGCCGGCTAATCCGCCCGGAACGGCGACGATTCTAACCGCATTTCGTCCTATTTTGGGACGTACTTCAGCACAACTATTCCCGAGTTGAACCGGGTGGTGTCCGCCAGCTTCAGGTGTGTGAGGTCGAGGCCCTCGAACAGGCGCTGGCCGCTGCCTGCGATCACCGGGAAGAGCCAGAAGTGGTACTCGTCGGTCAGGTTGTTCTCGAAAAGGGTCTGGCTGAGCTCCCCGGTCCCGTACTTCAACAGGTTCTTCCCGGCCTTGAGCTCGGTGACCTCGTCCACCAGGTTCTCGCCGATCACGCTGGAGTTCCAGATTGGCTCGGTCAGCGTGCGGGAGGCAACGAACTTCGGCATGCCGTTGATCCGGTCGGTGAACTCGTCACCGCTCCGCGAAGGCCACGCCTGGGAGAAGCCCTCGTAGGTCTTCCTGCCCAGCAGCAGCGCGTCCGAAGCGAAAAGCAGGTCGCGGGAGTAGCCGGCGTGCTCGTCGTCCCAGTAGGGCGGTCCCCACCTCTGGGGTTCGGACATAACGCCGTCGAGAGAAATGAAGGTGCTTTCGATGAGCTTGCCCATGGATCTCCTCCTTGCCTGTTGTTGGCCTTAGTGGATGGTGTAGTCGACCATCACCGGCTGCGGGTCGTCCAGGGTCGACTCAATCGTGAAGGTGAGGCGGGCGCTCTCGCCGATCCTTGGGGTGGGCGGTTCCAGTTTCAGTTCCTCCAGCTTCACCGATAATCCGGCCTTGAAGCCCATGACCTCGAGCGCTCCCGCGTCACCCCGCTTCAGGAGCGTCCGCAGGGCGTGGCGGGCCAGCTTGTAGGTGTCGGTGCCGGGTTTCGGATCCCAGCTGCACAGCAGTTTGATGACGACATCCGGGTGATCCCGTGAGATGTCGTTGAGATTGTTGGCCACACTGCGGCGGACCGACTCGTCGGAGTCGTCGTGCAGCCGCTCGAGGATCGGGAGGATCGGCGCCGGGTCGGAGGCCAGCTTATGCAGCCGCATGCCCCAGGGCAGCCGGGGCCGGCAGCCTTCGGTCGCCAGGCGGCGAACCGCGGGATCCGGGTCTGCAGCCCACTCGAGCATCCGGGCCATTGTCCGCTCCTGATCGGAAGCGATGAAGGGCCGGATAGCGAACTCGGCCGACTCCAGCCGGGTGAACTGCGCGAGAGCGGGAACCGATGCCTCCCAGTCGTCCGTGCCATAGGCCTCGACGAAGTCGGAGAACGCCAGCGACGAGAAGCCTTCGGCGGCATGGGGCACCGCCGCCAGCAACACGTCGAGCTGATCCCGGTAGGTCCCGGGAAGTATCTCGTGCAACGCCTCGCTGATGCGGCGGATTCGTTGCTTCAGCTCCCGGTCCGACCAGCCGGTGTCGAACACCATCTCCATAAATGCGGAGCGGTCGAACCCCCGGAATCCGGCATGCACCGCATCGCCGATGGCGCCGACCGACTCCCGGTTGAACAGGTTTTTGAGCAGGAAAGGATCGTCTGGACTCACTCGAGCAATCTAAGGCTTGCGGGACTGGAGTGCCGGCGGACCTCCGGTAGCTAGATCGGCCCGTAGGTGAGGACCCTCGTGGCGTAGACGTCCCACAACGACCCCAGGAAGTACTCCCCGAAGCGGTTCAGCGCATCGACCTTGGCCTTGATCCCGGGCGCCCCCACCCGGAAGGTGGTCAGCTCCTTC
>DASTUJ010000083.1 GCA_035759705.1 Actinomycetota bacterium
ACCGCGATCGCGATTAGTTTGAGCGTCAGCGTGCTTGTCCTCGGGGCGTCGGCTTTGGCAGTTGGGCTTAGCGGAAAGCCTTTGGGCGTTCAGCAGCTTGAAGCAAACGGAATCTTGCCGGAATTCCAGAAGAAGATCCTCCACGATCAGAATGTATCTAGAAACGAATACACAAAGGCTGTAGGGAGGGTGAAATCCTGTCTGACTAGGCAGGGTATCGAGGTAACGGAATCAAGCGAACTCACGAACGGGCAACTCACGTTCTCGTACGGTGAATCATCCGATCCGGCCGTTGTCCAGAGCGCGTTCTCGAAGTATCAGGAATGCAATCGGAAGTACCTAAGCCAGGTAGCTGCGAGATACGCGGAGCAAATGAGCCCTTCGCCGGCAGACATGGAGAAGGCAAGGCAGCGGAGCGTCGCGTGCATTAGGCGTTTTGGTGTAGAGGTCGGCGACGACGCAGATCTCACCACGGTGATGGAGGCTTCGCGAGCGCTTGATCCGGCGGCCCAGGAAACCTGTACTCCCGACGCAGTCAAAATCAAGCTCGTACGCAAACAGAATTAGCGACCGAGGGGCTTGGAGTGAAGCTTTGTTAGCCCTGGGTGACTGGCTTGGGCGTCGGCTAAACTCACCGCCTGATGATTGAGACCGACAGTCAACCCGAGACCGCCAGTAGGCCGGATAAGAAGCGATGGCCGGTTGTCGCTGCGGTCGCCCTATTGATCTATGTGGGGACGGTGGTGTGGACAGCGATTAGGCCCTACACCGATTCCGTACCGATGGTAGTCCCCGGCGGCGTCGAGGCAAAATCGGCGCCTGTCATCTGTTCGCCGGTGTTGCCGCGGAGCGATGGGGCGCCGACGAAAGGTTCTGTTAGTAGTGAGTATCCCCTAAGCCGAGATCCCTGCATTAGAGAGACGGAACGCAGGGTCTTTGTTTGGATTGATCTAGTTGTCGTCGGCGCCCTGTTATTGGCTCTTGGCCGTCTTCGAGATAGGGATCTGCAAGACTAAATCGCCAGGTCCACTCGCTAAGCGCGCAAACGCCATTCTGCGAAGAGGTTGTCCAAGGGGATGGGGTCGTTATGTCTCAAAATCGCGTCGCCCGAGATCGGGCGCGTGAAATCTCCATCGTTCCGGCAACTGATCAATTCTCCTCCGACACGCCCGTCTGAACGACGAACGCCCACTGGGCCCTTCTTCACCCTTTGAGCTCGGTCCGCACATCTAGGTCGTCGACCGCCGGATGCAAGCATGCCGGGTCCTTGAACGGCCTCCCCGCTTGGCCGGCGGGTCCCTCCTTACCGCCGGCTTTGGTTAGCCCAGGCCGTCCATCCTCCCTTCCTGGCGCTCAACCAGCACCTCTAGTTGATCCGCATCCGGATGGGTTATACAACGAATGTTGGCGCCGGACAGCTGGCGGTTCGCAATCGGCCTAAACCATCTCGTGCAACTTTCGCCAGAATTGGTAATCCATACGTAATTGTTTTGGCTGATCGACTCTCCGACACCGCGCCTGACCTTCATGCCGTATCGCTGAAGGCGGTAAACCGTCCTTAGTCGCCTCGTACAGACGGCTGGTGTCTTGAGACATACGCTTCGCTTCGAACCTCGACACCGTCTCTACAAAATCCCAGAACCACCGGGATAGCCTGCTTCCAGCGACCAACGCAATCCGACTCTGGAGGACCCATGGGCAACGACAGCACCGGCCGGGATGCCGGTCGAAAAGTAAGGGTGCACACCATTCTGTCAACGATCACAATTGTGCTCGGCGCAATCCTTCTGACCTACATGGTCACCGTCGAAGAAGAGCCCGGAGCGCTCCCTCTGCTTCTGCTGGTGGTTGGCGGCGTTTGGCTGTTCGCAACGAGAGCCAAAATTCGGTCGCAACACAAGTAGTAGCCCCAACCATCTGGCAGGGCCGCCCGGCAGGGCGGTTACAATCGCCAGGATGAAGTTCGCGACCCGGAGAAAAACCACCCAACACACCTCCGGGGAGCTAGAAGGGGTCGTCCGCCTGGGCAAGCGCACCAAGGCGTTGACCGGCCGCATCCAACCGGGCGAGATTGTGATCATCGACCACGCCGACCTGGACCGGGTTGCCGCCGAGGGCCTGGTCGAAAAACAGGTCCTGGCCGTCATCAACGCCTCCAAGTTCTCCACCGGCAAGTACCCGAACCTCGGCGCTCTGGTCCTGTGCGGCGCCGGCATATCGCTGATCGAGGGGGTGGGCCCGAGCATCTTCGAACGGGTCCGGGAGGGCGACGTTTTGAGGCTCGAGGACGGGACCATCCTCCGGGACGGCAACGTCGTCGCCGAGGGCGAGGTGGTCGACATGGAGGCCGCCCAGGCCAGCCTCGACTCCAGCAAGAAGAACATCTCGGCCGCCCTGGAAAGCTTTGCCGAGAACACCCTGCAGTACATGATCAACGAGCGTGACTTCATCCTCGAAGCCATCCGCCTGCCGGAGATCAAGACCGAGTTTGCCGGCCGGCACGTCCTAATGGTGGTCCGCGGCTACGGCTACAAGGAGGACCTGGCCTCGCTTCGTGGTTACATCCACGACTTCCGGCCGATCCTTATCGGCGTCGACGGCGGGGCCGACGCACTGCTGGAACAGAAGCTGACACCGCATGTGATCATCGGGGACTTCGACTCGGTCAGCACCAAGGCCCTGAGCTGCGGCGCCGAACTGGTGGTCCACGCCTTCTCGGACGGGGTGGCACCCGGCGCCGAGCGCCTGGACGCCCTCCACCTGCCCTACGCCACGTTCGAAGCCCCGGGCACCAGCGAGGACGTCGCCATGCTGCTGGCCCACGAGAAGGGGGCGGAGCTGATCGTCGCGGTGGGCGCCCGGGCGAGCATGGTGGAGTTCATGGACAAAGGCCGCAAGGGGATGGCCTCTACCTTCCTGGTCCGCCTGAGGGTCGGGCCGAAGCTGGTCGACGCCAAGGGCGTGAGCGAGCTGCACCGCACCGAGCCCCGCAGCTGGGAGCTGTTCGGGCTGGTCGGCGCGGCCCTGGTGACAATGCTCGTGATCATCGGCATCTCCCAGCCCATGCGGCTGGTGCTGCAGGCCGCCGGCGACTGGATGAGCGACATATTTTTCGTAATCGGCCAAACCTTCAGATAGGCAAAGATGATCACCTTCCGCTACCACGTAGTTACGCTTGTCGCCGTCTTCATGGCCATCGGCCTCGGCGTCCTGTTCGGCGCCACCTTCATCGACCAGAACATCGTCGACAGCCTCCGGGCGACCCAGGCCCGCCTCGGCGACCGCAACGAAGAGCTGAGGGGCCGGATCGTCGACCTGGAGGATGAGAACGAGGCGCTGCAGACCTTCACCGGGTCGACCCGCGACATCGTTGTCCGGGGGACCCTTCAGGACGTGCCCGTGGTCCTGGTCAGCTTCGAGGACACCCCGGGCGAAGCACTGGATGCGGTGCGGGAGACCCTGACCCTGGCCGGCGCACGAACCGACGGGCAGCTCACCCTCTCCGACCGGCTCGACCTCAAGTCCCAGGAGAACCGGGAGGCCCTGGCGGCGGCGCTGGGAAGCTCGTCGACCGACGCGGTCAAGCTCTCCGAGGAGCTGGTGGCCCAGCTGGGCCCGGCGCTCGAGGGAAGGAGCCCGGAATTCCTGACGAAGCTTTTGGAAGCCGAGCTGGCCTCGGCCCCGGTTGCTCTTCCCGCGGCCCCTTCCGAGGCGGCCCCCGCCATCATCCTGGTGGGCGGCGAGATCCCGAATGAGGTGAGTGAGCGGATCGCCCTTCCGCTGGCAAGACTGCTGGGCGGCGGCCAGACGGTTGCCGCTGCGGTGGAGGACGGCATCGAGCTGCGCCTGCTGGAGCCGATCCGGGACGATTCCGACATCCGGGTCATGACCGTTGACTCGATCGAAACCCCGCTTGGCCAGTCCGCGCTGGCGGTCGGCCTGCAGGGCGCCCTTACGGGACAGTACGGGCACTACGGTCGGGGCGAAGGCGCAACCACCGCGTTACCGGAGTTCGACGGAGGTTAGTCGACCATACGTTCGGAGGACTTGCGGCGGTAGCGGTTCAGCGACACCAGGCCCTTCAGCGGGGCAAAACCCCACGAGGTGCGGCGCCGGATGTCCGTCTCCATCTCCGAGATCGGCTTGTAGGGGTCGGACGAAGGCCGGTTCGGCGCCAAAGGCGGCTCCCAACGGTCGACGGGGTCCCCCTCCCGGCGGGGCTTATCGAGCCGCATGCCCCGAACGCCGCCCTCGTGCTGCAGTTCGGGGGCCCAGATGCCGATGACGTCATCGTGCTCGGCCCAGGCCTCGGCCGGGACGTCGATGTCCGGGCCGCCGGTGTCGAACTCGGCGCAGAACTCGAGCAGGTAGTTCTCCAGCAGCAGGCCGCGGGGGACCCGCACAACGGGCCCGCGGTCTGTCTCCACCACTTCGAAGTTGAAGAAGTTGGTAAGAGTCATGTCTCGGCCGCCGCGCACCGGCATGCCGTCCGGCCCGTAGAGCCAGACGCCGTCGTTGCCGCGAAAGAACCGTCCGTTGTCGCAGGTGAGAGTGATGGTTCGTACCTCCGGAAGTTTTAGTAAAAAACTACCCGATGCGCCGAAATAAGTGGGAACGACCTATCGGTTACCGGCCGGTAAGGCAATCAACTGCTTAGTTGGCCACCTTGATCAGGACCATCGCCCGGTCGTCATGGGCCTCGGTTTCGGGCTGGGTCTCGTCCTCGATGTAGGAAAGGATTTCCTCCGCTCCCTTTTGAGGGCACCTGCTGAAAGCGTTGCGCAGGTTGTGCTCGCCGTGGGCTGCGTTGCGGTTCTGCTCGATGACGCCATCGGTGTACGCGAGCAGGGAATCGCCCGCCTCCAGCCGGATCCGGGAGTCCCTCAGGTACGGGTCGTGGAAGGCGCCGAGGATCGTCCCCTCGGTGCAGGCCGTCTCCAGGCTCCCGTCCGCCCGGCGCACTATGGGCAGGGGATGCCCTGCGCAACAGACAGTCAGGTCCAGGAACCCATCCCCGGGCTGGAGCAGCATGTAGCAAACCGTGCAGAGCTCTTCCGGGGGCTCCTCTTTAACCAGGCTCTCGTTGAGGTCGTGAAGAAGCTGGCTCGGCAGCCGGTCGACCTCCGCCAGTGCCTTGATCTGGCGGATCACCGCACCCATCACGACTGCGGCGTCGGTACCGTGACCGCAGACATCCCCCAGAACCAGTGCCCAGGTTCCGCTGCCGAGGTCATGGCGTCGTAGAAGTCCCCGCCGACCAACAGCCCGGGGACCCCGGGACGGTACCACCCGGCCAGGTCCAGCCCGGCGGTGGCGGGCAGCGCCGGCGGCAGGGCGCTTAGTTGGAATGCCTCCCCGAGCTGTGCCAGCTCTTTTGTATCGCCAGCAGCCTGCGAGCCGAAAGCCGGAGTTCCAGTGCGTCCACCACTATCGCCGCCAGATCCTGCAGGGTCTCCATCTGCGCCTGGGTGATCTCCCGGGGGTTCCTGTCCATCACGTTCACCGTCCCCAGGCGGTATCCGTCGTGGGTCACGATCGGGGCGGCGGCATAGAACCTCATCCCGAACTCCTCGGCAACCAGCCGGTTGGTGAGAAACCTGGGGTCAAGCGACGCGTCGAGCACGACGTAGGGGTCGGCCTGGAAGATCGCCGAGGTACAAAAGCCCGAAGCCCGCTCCAGCTCTTCGACCTCGAGCCCGAAGCGGGCCTTGCACCAGATGCGGTCGTGGTCGACGATCGTGACCATGCCGATCGGGGCGTCCAGACACCTCGCGGCAAGCGCTGCGATGCGATCGAAGCTGCCTTCGGCTGGGGTGTCGAGGATGTCGTAACGCCGAACCGCGCTCAGCCGTGCCGGCTCGTCGTGGGGAGTGGCAGGGACCGGTGCCTTGTGGGAGATGGCAATATCGGTGACTGTGATGGCGCTTCCCTCTAATCGACCGTAGGTGTGGTCGCCGGGGCAGGGGCAGCCGTACAAGTACAAACAAGTGTACGCCTCTGAGGGGGCGGCTTGGGGGGCTCAGGGGCCTTTTCGTGCCATTGCCGGCAGGCAGCCTTCTCGAAGAATGCTTGGATAGGCACCGACAATGCCGGTGCACCGCCGGGTAGCCGATGCGGGGATCTGAGAAGTTGGCCAAACGAACTTTGCGCAAGGTCCCCGGGCTGCGAAGGTGGTTTCCGGGCCTGGGCATGTTCTCGGATTACCGGCCGCGCTGGCTGGCCAAAGACCTGGGTGCGGGGGCGGTCCTTGCGGCCCTGTTGGTCCCGGCCGGGATGGCCTACGCTGAGGCTTCCGGGTTGCCGGCAATCAACGGGCTCTACGCCACAATCGCCGCTCTGGTGGTCTACTCCATCTTCGGGCCTTCTCGGATCCTCATCCTGGGGCCGGATTCGTCGCTGGTTCCAATCGTCGCCGCGACGGTGATCCCACTGGCCGGCGGGGTCGACTCCCGGGCGGTGGCCCTTGCTGCGGCGCTGGCCGGCCTGGCGGGCCTTTTCTGCCTGATCGCCGGGGTGGCGCACCTGGGCTTTCTCACCGACCTGCTCTCCATGCCCATCCGGGTCGGCTACCTGAACGGGATCGCTCTGACGCTGTTCGTGGGCCAGTTGCCGAAGCTGTTCGGGTTCTCCGCGCCCGGCGAGAACCTGCCGGGCCAGCTGGCCGGATTTTTCGAAGGCGTGGGCGCCGGAGAGGTGAACACCACAGCGCTGCTCCTGGGGCTTGCAGCTCTGGTCACGATACTGGCACCTCTGCGGCTGGCCCCCCGGTTCCCGGGAATCCTGGTGGCGGTTGCCGGAACCACCGCCGCCGTGATCGTCTTCGACCTGGCCGAGACCGGCTTGTCCGTAGTCGGCAGGCTGCCGAGCGGGCTGCCGGCGCTGTCGTTTCCGTCGATCGGCACCGGGGACCTGCCCACCCTGCTCGGCGCAGCCCTGGCGGTGGCGCTGATAACGATGGCCGACGCGAGCGTCCTCTCCAGGTCCCTGGCCGCCAGGGAGGGCCGGCACGTGGACGCCGACCAGGAGTTGGTCGCTGTCGGCTCGGCGAATCTTTTCAGCGGCCTGTTTGCCGGGATGCCGGTGAGCGCCAGCAACACCCGAACCCCGGTAGCCGAGGCGGCTGGAGCGAAGAGCCCCCTGGCCGGCCTGGCCGGTGCCCTGCTCGTGGCGGCAATGCTGCTTTTTGTTCCCAACGCACTAGGCAGCCTGCCGTCGGTGGCTCTGGCTGCGGTGGTTATCTCGGCCTCTTTCAGGCTGGTCGACATCAAGACCGTTGCAACCCTGGCGAGGACCCGGCGAAGCGAGCTGGCAATCTGCCTGGTGACCACCGTCGGGGTGGCGGTGCTGGGGGCGATCTCAGGAATTGGCCTCGCTCTGGCACTGGCCGTTCTCAGCTTTCTATGGAGAGGCTGGCGCCCTCACAGCGCGGAACTGGTCCACGTCGGCGGGCTGGAGGGTTACCACGATTACGACCGGCACCCCGAAGGGCAGCGAATCCCGGGGCTGGTCCTTTTCCGGTTCGACGCACCGCTGTTCTTCGCGAACGCCGACCTGTTCCGCAGGCAGGTGCTCGATCTGGTCGACGAGGTCGCTGCAGCGGATTGGGTGGTGGTGACGGCGGAGCCCATCACAGACGTCGACTCGACGGCGGCGGTCATGCTGGAGGAGCTCTTCCTGGAGCTTCAGGACCGGGGCGCCTCGCTGCGATTCGCCGAGCTCAAGGGGACGGTCAGGGACGGTCTCGACCGGTTCGGGCTGGTCGAGAAGATCGGACCGGACCGGTTCTACCGCACAATCGAACAGGCGGTCGAAGCCTTCCAGAACGAAGCTACCTGATGTGGAACTCGGCCCAGAGCGGGTAGTGGTCGGAAATCCTCCAGCTCAGCGCCGCCCTGGTCAGGTTCGTCATGACGTACTTGGCGAAGTCGAAGTAGCCGGCGTTCTTGCGGTAGCTGAGCGACAGAGCCGGGGCGCCCGATTCGCCGGTGAACCAGGCAATCTGGTCGTAGAAGTTCTTCTGGGAGTTCCCGAAGATCGTCCGGGGGACCAGGTTCAGCTCGCTCGGCGTCCGAAGTCCCGTGGAGGTGAAGGCCTGGTAGAGCGGGTCGCCGTTGCGGTCGATGTTGAAGTCGCCCAGGACGATCAGGTTCTGGTGCCAGGAGTTAAGGTCTTTCGCCCACTTCGCCATGTACTCGGCGATCCCGGTCAGCTCCGGCACCCGTTCGGTGGCGTGCTTGCCGAACAAGACGTGGAGGGTGACGAGGATGAAGGTCTGATTGCCCGACAGGAAGCTCACGGCGTAGGGCGTCCGGGCGAACTGGTCCTCGAGCGCGTCCTTGGACTGCCGGTCGAGCCATTCCCGGGGCACCACCAGCTCGGCGGCCAGGCCCGAGGGCTTGGCCCGCCGGGTGTCGAAGACGAACGCCAGGCGCTCGTCGTTGCCCCTGGCGCCCTCGGTCACGTCGGTGAGGATGAGGCCCCAGTCCGGACCAAGGATGTCGAGCATGTGCCGGAGCGACCTGAGGTTGCCTTTGGTCTCCTGTATCGCGACCACGTCGAATCGCCGCACGATGGCGGCAATGCAGTTGAGGGAGAACAGGTCCCGTTTGGGGCTGTCGCTCTCCTCCGATCGCCACTTGTCGACCAGTCCGCCGAAAGCCCGGATGTTCCAGGTGCAGATCAGCAGGTTCTCGTCCAGGCGCTTGGGCGGAACGTCCCGGTCCAGAGCCTGAATCAGGACGTCGAGCTCGGGCTGGAACTCGGCGGGCAGCGGGTCGGTGGCGCTCGGCATCGCCTCAAAGTCTAGAAGTCTTTCGTTAAGCCGGCACCACTTGTTGCCGATGTAAAGAATTGACAACCAGATTTCCAACGAGCGGGGAAAAGTCCATGAACGGAAACGTCAAGGGCGCGCTCATTGCCGCCGGCGTGACGGTCGCGGCACTGGCGACCCTCTTTGCGCTCGGCGCGCTCCTCGGCCCGGAGGGCGGTCGCCGTGAGCCCGAACCGGTTCCTGCCGTATGGGCGCCCGTCGTCGACGAGCTGGTGAAGTTCGTGGAGAACGAGAGGGGCCTGAAGTTCAAGGATGAGGTTTCGATGGTCTTCCAGACCGAAGAGGAGTTCCTCGAGGAGATCGAGGGGGACTCCGAGGACTATTACCAGCCGGACGCGGCCGACTCGTACATCGCCCTGAAGGCGCTGAACCTCGTCGACGGCGAGCTGGACCTCGAGACCATGGAGGACCCGCTACAGGGCGGCGGCCTGGCGGGCTTCTACGACTCGATCACCGAAGAGCTGGTCGTGCAGGGCACCGACCCGACGCCGTTCGTGCGGATGGTCCTGGTCCACGAGCTCACCCACGCCCTTCAGGACCAGCACTTCGACCTGGACCAGGTGCCGGCGGACACCGAGGAGTCCTACACCGCTTACGCCTCGCTGGTGGAGGGCGACGCCACCCGCATCGAAAACGCCTACTACGAGTCGTTGAGCCCGGAGGACCAGGCGCTGGTCGAATCCGAGAACCAGAGCCCCTTTGCCGGGACCGAGGACCCGTCGATCCAGACTCTCGCCATGCTTTCCGGCTTCCCGTACGAGGTTGGCTCGCTGTTCGTCGACGAAATCCTGAGCTCAGGCGGGCAGGCCCGGGTGGACCAGGCCTTCAAGTCGCCCCCGACCACCACCGAGCAGGTGCTGCACACCGACAGGTTCTTGAGAAGAGAGGACCCGGCGAAGGTCGATTCGCCCAAGGCGGAGGCCGAGGTCATCGAAGAGGGCATATGGGGCGAGAGAGGCCTGTTGACCATGCTCCTGCAGACAATCGACCGGGACCAGGCTCTGCAGGCCGCCGAGGGGTGGAACGGCGACTACTACGTTGCCTGGAAGAGGGGAGGGACGGACTGCATCCGGATGAGCATCGCTACCGACACCGCCAAGGACAAGGCGGAGTTGTTCGAAGCCCTGACCGCATGGTCGTTCACCCAGCCGACCGCCTCCGTGACGAACGGCAAGACGATCCTGATCCGGGCCTGCGCCTGAGCTAGAGGCTTCCCAGCCAAAAGCCGGCTGCTGCAGCCATCAGGCCGGCCAGCAACGTTCCCAGGGCGTTCAGCGCTGCCTGCAGGGCAAGGCCGTCCTCGGCGAGCTCTACGGTCTGGACGGCCAGCGTGCTGAAGGTGGTGTAAGCCCCGCAGAAGCCGGTCCCGGCGATGGCCATAGGCACGCCGCCCAGGTGTGAAGTCTCGTTTAGCCCGGCGAGGATGCCCAGCAGAAAGCTCCCGGACACATTCACCACCCAGATTCCCCAGGGGAACGTCTGAGCGAAGCGAGCCTGAGCCCAGCCGTCGACCAGGTAGCGAACGACGGCCCCCAGGGAGCACGCTGCCACAAACGCGACCCAGGCAGAGCCGCTCACGGTAGACGGCTCGCCGGCCACAACCTCCGGCCGAGCACGAGGCCGGCCCAGGCCGCACCCAAACCGGTAACCAGGCTGGCCGCCGCATACAGGATTGCGGTAGATCCGTACCCGTGGCCGGTCAGGAGGTCGATTTCGACCACGAGGGTAGAGAACGTGGTGTAGGCGCCGAGCACGCCCGTGGCGAGGAAGGGGCGCACCCACCGGTTCTCGGGGAAACGCCGGACCGTCAGGACAACGACCAGCCCCAGCAGCAGGCTCCCCGAGACGTTCGTCCAGAACGTCGCCCAGGGAAAGCCGTTCGCCGCCGGGGGGAGGACCCGCGCGAAGACGTAACGGCACAGGCCCCCCAGCGCCCCGCCGGCCGCTATCGCCGCGAGGAGCGCCGGGCTGCGGTCGGGGGCGGGGTGAAAGTAGGTCATGCGGTCAAGCCGCATTATCGACCCTGTAGCGATCCCACAACCCGTTGCGCCGCCGCGGTCGACAGTCCGAGGTCCCTTGAGTCAGGCGACCTGCTGCTGGCGCTGCGCCGCCCGCTGCAGCACCTTGAGGGCCAGGCAGGGCACGGTATCGAGCAGGTCCAGGAACTCCCGCGCACCGATGACGGCAACCTCGCTGCTTCCCGTTGCGACCAGCGACTCGGGGTAGGGGAGCCGGCGCAGAGCCTGCATCTCTCCGAACATCTCGCCCTTGCCGGCGTAACCGGTTTCGGCGCCGTCCCGCTCGATCCGCAGCCTTCCTTTGCTGACAATGACCACCTGGTCGGCGTAGGCGCCCTGCCGGATGACCTCGGTCCCCGCCTCGACCTGGACGAAATCCACGAGACGGGCGATGGTCGCCAGCATCTTGCGGGAGCAGCCGTCGAAAATCGCGAGGGCGGCCATGCGCTCGATCTTCTCGTCGGTCCGGTGACGGAGGGTTAGTAGTCCTTCGTTCCACTCTCTGCTGATTGTCCAGTCCATTTTGCATACCAATCTGGTTCGGGGCAGGCACATTGGCCTCTTGACAGACCACTCTAGGAAAGATTGGACTTGACTTACATAGCCAATTGGAGGAAAGTGGCCTGAAATGATTACCGCCACCGACCGCCGGCTGCTGCAGATACTCGGCGACTGGATGCAAAACGATGGGCCGCTCTACTCGCGCCTCACACGGGCGTTCGTTTCGGCCATCGAGCAGTCCGACCTGCCCCCGGGCACCAAGTTGCCGGCAGAACGATCCCTCGCCGACCTGTTGAGTGTCAGCAGGGCCACGGTAACCCAGGCGTACGAGTCGCTCCGGGACGCCGGCTGGGTGCAGAGCAGGCAGGGGAGCGGAACCTGGGTCGGCTCCCCGTCGCAGGCCGGGCGCCCGACCCCCGCCGGCCCGCGGCCGCTGTCGGCCGGCACGTTTTTCAACCGAATGATGGACACCAGCTCGCAGCCGCCCATCAACATGTCTATGGCCGCACTCTCCGGCGCCGACGAGATCTTCGCCGAGGGCAACTCCATCCAGCTATCGGACCTTCTCGGTGTCCCGAGCCACGGTTACGCCCCTCTCGGCTTCCAGCCGCTGCGCCGGGGGATCGCCGCGCTCTACACCAACGCCGGGGTTCCCACGCTGCCCGAGGAGATACTGGTAACGACCGGCGCCCAGCAGGCCATCTCCCTTCTTGCATGCCATTACATCCAGCGTGGAGACGCGGTGATCGTCGAATCGCCGACCTACTCCGGTGCCATCGACGCCTTCTCCCGGGCCGGCGGCCGCCTGATCCCGGTGCCGGTGGGCGTCGACGGTGTACGCCTGGACCTGCTGGCCGAGGCGCTGGCGACGGCCCGGCCCCGGCTGGTCTACCTGATGCCGACCTTCCAGAACCCGACCGGCGCAGTCATGCCAGAGGATGCCCGCAAGGAGGTCGCCCGCCTGGCCGACCAGTACCAGGTCCCCTTCGCCGAGGACAACACGCTGTCCGATCTCACGTTCGGCACCAAGCCCCCGCCGCCTCTGGCGCACTACGCTAGGGGCGGCACGATTGTCAGCGTCGGCTCGATGAGCAAGCTCTACTGGGCGGGGATCCGCATCGGCTGGGTGAGGGGGCCGGAGTCGCTCATCACCCGGCTGGGCCAGCACAAGGTGGCGGCGGACCTGGGTTCGTCGATGGTCTCCCAGGTGGTTGCCTGCCGGCTGCTGCCGAACCACGAGGCGGTCAAGGCACGCAGGGCGGAGATGTTGCGGTCACGGCTCGACCTTCTGACCAAGCTCCTGCACGAACGAATTCCCGAGTGGCGGTGGCAGCGTCCGGAGGGCGGGCTGTCGCTGTGGGTGCGAATTACCAGCGGCGACGCCAATGCCTTCGCCGAGCAGGCTTTGCGGCACGGAGTCGCCATCACCCCGGGGAGCGACCTTGCCCCCGACGACGCATTCCAGGACCACATGCGCCTCAACTACGTTGTTGAGGAGGCCTTGATAGAGGCGGCGGTCGATCGTCTGGCCGCCGCCTGGAAGGCCCACCGGGCCTCCGGCGGCCCCCAGCGGGAAGCGGTTGAAGTAAAAGTTTGAACACCTGATGTAAGCTGCAAAACGTCTTGAAACTCTCCCACCACGCAATCCTGAGGATGGCGCAGCGCGAGATCTCCCCCCAGGAGGTCGAGCAGGCGCTGGCCAACGTCGTGTCCAGCGATCCGGGCGACCGGCCCAGCCGGGTGGTAAAGGTCGGGACCACGGAGGAGGGCAAGCGCCTGCGGATCACCCAGAACAACTTCGGGCAGGAGCACGTCATCACCGTGATCCGGGTGGAGAAGAGCTAGTGCGGGTTCTGTACGACGGCGCCGTCGATGCTCTCTACCTGCCGTTCCGGCGGGGGGCCCGGGTCGACCGGTCGGTCGTGGTCGACATCAAGCGGATCGTCGACCTGGACGAGCGGGGAAACCCGGTCGGCATCGAGATCATGGGTGCTTCGCACGGCGTCCAGCTCTCCGACCTGGTGGAGGAGTACGGCCTGCAGGGCTGGGCCCCCGACTTCCCCGCCATCGAATCGTTTCAATTCACTGCTGAGGAGGGCGCCGAGGCGGCTGTAGACCCGTGATGCCGGCGGCCCGCACCACGCGGGCGGCCACCGGCATGGCGGGAATCGTTGCGATCTCCCGGGCGGCCGGGTTCGTCCGGGTGCTGGTCGTCGCAGCGGTTCTGGGAACCAGCTATCTGGGCAACGCCTTTCAAGCAGCAAACTCTTTCTCCAACGTCCTCTTCGAGCTCATCGCAGCGGGCGCACTCTCCTCGGTTCTCGTCCCGACCTTCGTCCGGCTGCTCGACGCGGGCGACCAGAAGGGCGCGGAGGAGGTTGCGGGCGGGGTCCTCGGCTTCGCGGTCCTGGTCCTGGGCGCGGTCTCTCTGGCGGGGGTTCTGGCCGCTCCGCTTCTTGCCCGCCTCCTGACGGTGGGCGTCCCCGCCTCGGTCGTGGCCGACCAGCGGGAGCTGATCACCCATCTGCTCCGGTTCTTCGTCCCGCAGGTGGTGCTCTACTCCGCAGGGACCATTGCCATTGCGGTGCTGCAGGCCCGGCGGCGGTTTGCCGTGACGGTTGCGGCGCCCATCGGCAACACCCTGGTGATGGTCGCCTGCCTGCTCGCCTTCGGCGCCTCGGTCTCCGGCACGCCGACCTTCGACCTCACCGGCTCGCAGCGCTGGCTCCTGGTCGTTGCCGGTACCGGAGGGGTGCTGGCGTTCGTACTCCCGCTGCTGATCGCCACCCGGGCGTCCGGTTTTCGCCTGTACCCGCGGTTCGCCTTTTCCGACTCCCGGGTCCGGGAGCTACTGAGGCACTCGGGCTGGGGCGTCGTTCTCCACAGCGCCGCCGGGCTGCTGCTGGGGGCGGCGATAGTCGCAGGCTCGGGCGTCGAGGGAGCCGTCGTCGCCTACCAGGTGGGGTGGGTGTTCTTCCTGGCGCCCTTCGCAATCTTCGCCCAGCCGGTCCAGACCGCGGTCCTTCCGGAGCTGGTGGCCGAAGTCGAAGGAGGCGACCTGGCACGGTTTCGGACGACCATGCGGTGGTCCCTCGAGCGGACGGCGCTGTTCGTCCTGCCGGTTTCCGCGGCGATGATGGCTCTGGCCCTGCCCGGGATGCGTGCGGTTTCCTTCGGCGAGGCCGGGGGGAACGGCCCCGGGCTGCTCGCCGCGGCGGTCGCCTCCCTGGCGGTTGGCCTTTATCCCTACGGCGCTTTTCTTCTCCTGGCCCGGGCCTACTACGCCCTGGGCGACAGCAGGACGCCCGGCTTTGCCGCCTTGTGGGTTTCGGCCGCCGGCGTGGTCGTGATGCTGGCAGGGGGGCTGCTGACCGACGGGCCCGCCCGGGTCGCGGTTCTGGGGGCCGGCCACTCCTTCGCATATCTGCTGGGCTGCTTCCTCCTGCTCCGGGGGCTGGGCCGGCGCGCCGGTGGGTCGGTTGTGCCAACACGGGTCGGGACGATGGTGCTGGTGTCGGCGGCGGTGGGGGTCGTTGTGTGGCTGGGGAGCGGGATTGCGCTCGAAGGTCCGGGAGGCCGCCTGCGGGATATCGCCGTCCTGACGGTGGCCGGGGTGGTCGGGGGAGCGCTGGTATTCGCCGGGTACCGGGTCGCCGGGTTGCCGGGGGCCCTCACCCAGCGCACGCCTGTGGGCGACACGCCGTGAAGTTCCTTCCACTCCGCAGGCTGCTGGCCCTGGCTGCCGCCGCAGGCCTGCTGGCCGGCTGCGGCGCCCAGGAGGAGCCCCCTGCCGAACCCGTCGAGCGGGTGCTGATCGTCTCCCTGCCGGGAGTTCGCTGGGCCGACGTGCTGGAGCACGACCTTCCCAACCTCGAGGCGTTCGTCGAAACAGCCGCCATCGGCGACCTGTCGACCCGCATCGGCCGGCGACCCGCCTCCACCACCGACGCCTACCTGTCGATCGGCGCCGGCACCCGGGCCCTGGCCCCCGACGTGGACATCGCGGTCGCGGTCGACCCGGACGAGCTCTACGGAGGGGTCCGGACCGACGACATCCTCCAGCGGAGGCTGGGCCGGGTCCCTAGGGGGGTCGCCTACCTGGCGGTTGGGGCGGCGATAGAGCGCAACGAGGAGTCCCTGTTCGGCGCCAAACCCGGGCGGCTGGGCGACCTGCTGAGCGACGCCGGCATCCACCGGGCGGTGATCGCCAACGCCGACGCAGCCGAGGGCTTCGTGAGCGACGAACCCCCGCCCGACGGCGCCTACGCCCGCGGCGCCGCTACCGCTTTGATGGGTTCGGACGGGATTGTCCCCGGCGGAACGGTGGGCCGGGGGTTGCTGCAGGAGGACCCGATGGCGCCTTTCGGCCGGAAGCTGGACCAGGAGGCGGTGCTGAAGGCTTTCGATGCCGAGTGGCAGGGCAACCGTCCCGCAGTGGTGCTGGTGGAGGCGTCGGACCTCAGCCGGGCCGCTGCCTACGGCGGGCGGGCGACCCCGGAACAGCAACAGGCCCTGAGGGAGCGAGCCCTGGCCGACTCGGACGACCTCCTGGCCGAGCTGGTCGGCCGGACCGACCCGGAGCGGGATGCCGTGCTGGTGGTGTCGCCCGTGGCCGCCACCTCCACGCCCGAGCTGGCAATCGCCGCCATGCGCGCCCCCGGCCGGGAGAAGGGACTGCTGCGTTCATCCACCACCAGGCGGGACGGCTACGTGCAGCTTGCCGACGTGGGCCCCACGGTGCTGGACCTCGTGGGGCTGGAGCAGCCGGAGGAGATCGAGGGCAGGGCATTCGATGTCGGCAGCGCGGACCGCTCGGGCCGGGTGGAGCGGCTGGTCAGGGCCGCCGAGGACGCCGCCTTCCGGGATGCCCTGATGTACAAGGTGGTCCCGGCGTACTTCGGGGTGCAGATCCTGTTGCTCGTGGGCCTGGCCTTCGCCCGCCGCTTTCCCGAGCGGGTAGGGCGCTTGCTGAAGCCGGCGGCGCTTGCCTCTCTTTCGGTCATTCCCGGCACCTATCTCGTAAGCCGGTTGGGCATTGTCAGGCTCAACACCTGGGGGTACTTCGCGGCGGTGATCACGGTGGCCGCAGTGCTTGGTGCTGTCGGCGTGGCGATCGACCGGCGCCACCCGGGCCTCGGCGCCATTGCGGTCCTACTGGCCATCGCCGGTATGTTCACATTCGACGTGATCTTCGGCGCGCCGCTCCAGCTCAACTCGGTCTTCGGCTACTCGGTCACTGTGGCCGGGCGCTTCTCCGGGCTGGGGAACCTCGCTTTTGCCCTGTTCGGGGCAATAGCGGTCCTGCTGGCCGCGCTTCTGGTGGAGCGATACGGGCCCGCCGGACTCAGGCCGGCGATGATCCTTCTTTTGATCGTGGTCCTGGTTGAGGGCCTTCCGATGCTGGGCGCCGACGTCGGCGGCGTGCTGTCGATGGTCCCCGCCTTCGGAGTAACCGTGCTGCTCCTCGCCGGGCGGCGCCCACGCTGGACCCACTACGCCGCTCTGGGGGCCGCCGCCGTTGGATCCGTCCTGCTGTTTGCCTTTCTCGATGCCGCCCGGCCCGAGGGGTCGCGCACCCACCTGGCCCGGGTGGCCCAGCACGTGCTCGACGGCCGCTGGGGGCTGTTCTTCGACAGCCTCGGCCGGCGGCTTCAGGCCAGCTTCGGAAGCGCCCGGGTCGCCGCGTGGGCGGTTCTGGCGATCCTGGCCGTGGGCGCCGGGGTGTACGCCATCCTGGTCGTCCGCGGGGTTGCAGGGCCCGGCGCGACCCGCAGGGACCGGGACTCCTGGCAGGTGGCGGCGGTGACCGGCGTGGCGGTCCTGGCGGTCATAGGCCTGGTGGCGAACGACTCGTCGGTGGCCGTGCCCGCAGCGATGGTCCCGGTCCTGGTGCCGATCTTCGTCCTCAGGCGGGCGCAGGCGCTCCCGGAGCCTTTGTGAGCTTCGCCCTGGCTCTGGTAGGCGGCGCTCTGGCGGCGTGGGCCCTGCTGGCCGCATCCGGCGCGCTGATCGCCCACCCGGTACTGCAGCGCAGGAACTACCGGGATTTCGAGCTCCCGACTGCGATTGGGCTGCTGCTGGTCGCGGCGGTGCTGGCGGTCGAGGGCGTGCGCACCATGGCCGGGCTGGCCGGGCTGGAGAGTGGCCGGATAGCGCCCGAGCGCCTGGCGGTGGCGGCCGCCGTGGTGGTGTTCGGCTTTCTCGGCCTTTTGGACGACCTTTTGGGCGACGGAGCCGACCGGGGCCTGCGGGGCCACATCAAAGCTGCGCTGCACGGGAGGGTCACGACAGGCTTCATCAAGCTCGGCGGGGGAGCGGCGGCGGCTCTGGTGATCGCCGCAGCGGTCGACGGCGACCGGCCGGTCCGGGTGATTGTCGACGCGGCACTCATCGCCCTGGCGGCGAACATCGGCAACCTGCTCGACCGGGCTCCCGGAAGGACGCTGAAGTGGGGGCTTTTGGCCTACGTGCCCCTGGCGCTGGCCGCCGGATTCTCGGAACCCGGCCCGGCGCTGGCCGTTGTCGCGGGCGCCTCGGCAGTCCTGCTGGCGGGCGACCTGCGGGAACGGTTCATGCTGGGTGACACCGGGGCGAACGCCCTCGGCGCGGCGCTCGGGGTCGGGCTCGTCCTGGTCGTGGGATTTCAGGGCCGGGTGATCGCGGCGGCGGTCCTTCTTGCCCTCACACTGCTTTCGGAGGTGGTCTCGTTCAGCCGGATCATCGAAGGGTTCCCGCCCCTGCGGGCTCTCGACCGCCTCGGCCGCCTGCCCAGGGACCGGGCAGCTTGAGAGCCCGCGCGACCGCCCTGATCGCCGCTCTGACGATCCTTCTCGCTGCGGCCCCCGCAGTCGCACAAAGTGACACCCGTGTGCCGGGCCGAATGCTGATCGTCTCGGTGCCCGGCCTTACCTGGGCCGACGTCGCAGCCCACGACCTCCCGGAGCTCGAGAGGTTCTTCGACCAGGCGGCCCTGGCCGACCTGGCCCCCAGGGGAGTGTCGCCCCGCTCCGGCCCCGGCGACGCCTACCTGACGATCTCGGCCGGCGCCCGGGCAACCACCCGGCCGGCGGTCGACGGCCAGGTGCTGGCGCTCAACGAGCAGAGCTCGGGCTCGATGGCGGGTGAGATCTTCGCCCGGCGGACCGGCTCGATCGCCGCCGGCGACTTCGTGGCCCTGGGCTGGCCGGCGCTGCTCCGGGCGAACGAAGCCGAACCGTACGACGCAGTTCCCGGCCTGCTGGCGGAGACCCTGCGGGACGAAGGGATCGGGGTGAGCGTAATCGGCAACGCCGACGGAACCGACTCGGTCGGCTCCTCCTACGAACGACAGGTCGGCCTGGCGCTCACCGGCACCGACGGCGTGGTCCAGGGGGGCGCGCTCCGCCGCGAGCTGCTCGCCGACGACCCGGCTGCGGTCTTCGGGGTCCGGCTGGACGAGGCGATGGTTCTCCAGAGGTTCGACGAGGCGTGGGGGACCGACCGGTCGCAGGACTCCGTGGTGATGGTCGAGGCGTCGGACCTCGCCCGCACCCTCCGCTACTGGCCGATGGTGGGAAGCGACCGCTTTTCGACGCTGTGGGCGGACTCCCTCGCCGGGGCCGACAAGCTGTTCGGGCAGCTCATGGACCGGGTCGACCCGGACTTCGACACGGTGCTCGTCGTAGCCCCCTACAACCGGTTCGAATCCCGCGACCTCACAGCGGTGGCTATGCGATCGCCGGGGTCGGAGAGCGGGTACCTGGAGTCGGCTTCCACCCAGCGCGAGGGCTTCCTGACGCTGGTCGACATCGCACCGACGGTGCTCAGCACCTTCGACATCGACCGTCCCGTTGCCATGGAGGGCCGCCCGGCGGAGGTTGCGGAGTCCTCAACCTCGCTCTCCGGCCGGATCCACCGGCTGGTCTCCCTGAACGACGCCTCCCGGTTCCGGGAGCGGCTCCTGGTGCCCACCACGGTGGTGATCGTGTTGATCCTCGCCTTCGTGCTGGCCGGGACCGTGGTCGCCATCTCCGGCCAAAAGGATGCCCGCTGGCGGCGGGCCCTGCGGTTCATGGCGTTGGTCGACCTCGCCGTGTTCCCGATGTCCTACGCCGCCCGGGCCTTCGACCTGGAGGATCTGGGGGCGGGCTTCTACTGGGGGTTCGTCACGGTCACCGCCCTGGCGCTGGCCTCTGCGGCAACTGCCCTTGCCCGCCGATCGGGCACCCTGCGGACCGGGCTGGTCGTCATCCTCTGCCTGGTGGCCGGTGTGCTGGTCTTCGACGTCGTCACCGGCTCCCGCCTCAGCCTCAGCGCCGCATTCGGGTACTCGCCGACCGGCAACTCCCGGCTCTACGGCATCAGCAACTACTCCTACGGCCAGCTGGCGACCGCAGTCTGCCTCCTGGCGGCGTTCCTGGCGGCCCGGGGGAACGGTCTGCGGGGCCGCGGCGCGGCGATCATCCTGCTCGTGGCGACGCTGGTGGTGCTCGGAGTCCCCATCTGGGGATCGGACGTCGGAGGAATCCTGGCGTTCACGCCGACGATCCTGCTCTTCGTGGCACTCGTGTTCACCCGGAGGATCCGGCTGCGCACGGTGGTCGCAGGCGGCCTGGCGACCGTCGCGGCGGTCACCGCGTTCGGCCTTCTCGACCTGGCTCGGCCCCCGGAGCGCAGGGCGCACCTCGGACGGCTGTTCGAAAGGGTGGGGGACGAGGGCCTCGGCCCGCTCTTCTCGATCATGGAGCGCAAGCTCCTGGCGAACCTGCAGGTATCGGTCTCCTCGTTCTGGGTGGCGGTGATCCCGATGGCGGTAGCGTTTTGGATCTTCATCGTCCGTTACCCCACACGGCCGCTGGACCGGGTAAGGGCGACTCTGCCGACCCTGGGGGCCGGCGTAGCGGCGGCATTCGTCGCAGCGGTGCTGGGCAGCCTGGTCAACGACTCCGGAGCGATTGTGGGCGGCGTAGCGGCGGCGGTGCTGACTGCCTCCCTCGCTTACCTCGTCCTGGCGGAGCCGGCGCCCGTTGAAACGCCGGATCCCGAGGTGGCCGCGGCGTGAGCCCCAACCCCGCCGCCACGACCCCGCCCGGTCGAATCGTGCCGGGGAGTGCGCAGCGGAGGCTGGTGATGAGCGCACTGTTTCTGCTGCTGGTCCCCGGGATCATCGGGATCGACTTTTGGCCGCTGACCGCCTGGCGCCTTTTCAGCCAGGCCCGTACAGACCTCCAGACGAACTGGGAGATCGACGCAGTGGACGCTCGAGGCCGGACGGCCACCCTCGACCTCGACCGGCTCCCGTTCGGTTACCAGCTTGCCGAGTGGACGCTGGCGGAGCTGGAAACCAGCACCAACCCCAGAAGGAACGAGGTCTGCGCCGCCCTTCTCGAGGCGGCGGCAAAGGAGCGACCCGGCACCGTTTTGCTGAACATCGTGCGCAACGACCGGTGGTTGGTGCGACGGGACGGAAAGTGGGTATTCGAGTCCGACCGCCTGCTGTTCCACTCCTGCGGGAGCCCTAACAGATGAAGCAACGTTTCTGGCACTGGCTTGACCGCGCCCTGTGGGGGCCCGAGACCGCCGCCAGGCTGCTGTTCGTCCACACCGGGCTGGCGCTGCTGATAGGGACGCGGGTCGCCCTCGGCCCCTACCCCGAGCTGGCCGGCACCCCCGAAGCCCTGTTCGTCCCCGTGCCGATCCTCGCCTTTCTGCCCGGAATGCCGCCGCTGTGGCTCATCGTCGCCCTGCAGGTAGCCGGCGCGACCGCGGCCCTGGTTGCCGCGCTGCGCCGGTACCCCCGGGCCGCCTTCGGGCTGGCGTGGGGCTGCTACCTGGTGCTCGCCGGCCTGTTTGGAAGCAGGGGCAAAGTAATGCACAACGACCTGTTGCTGCTGTGGACCGCGGTGCCGTTCCTGCTGGCGCCGGTGGGCGTGCCCGGAGACGACCCGGAACCCCGCCGGGAGTACGGGTGGCCCGTCCGCTCCGCCGCCTTCATCGCTGCGGTTGTCTACGGGCTGGCGGGCTACCACAAAGTTCTGCGCTCCGGCCCCGCCTGGGCGTTCGGCGACAACCTGAGATACGTCCTGCTTTGGGGACCGGTTTACTGCCGGGTCCGCTGTGAGGAGGCGGCCCGCTGGGTGGCGGACCGGTGGTGGGCCTACAAGGGAGCCAGCGTCTTCAGCCTGCTGTTCGAGTTGACCTTCCCTCTCGTCCTGGTGTGGCGGAGGCTCCAGCCCTGGTACGCCGTGATCGCAGTGGGCCTGCACCTGTTGACCTGGGTGTTTCTCGGGCTGGACTACTGGGCCTGGTCGGCAACCGCCATGCTGGTGTTCGTCGACTGGCCCGCGGTCCTTTCCAGGCTCCAAGGAGGCAGGAGGCTTCCTGCGGGGCAAAACGTATGATCTCCAACACCCTTCTTGGAAAGGGTCAACGATACAAAGGTAGAGGCAGGGCGTTAAGCCGGAAGAAGCTTCAGTTCTGGGCTTCGATGCCGTGCTGCTGCACGGCAGACGGACTGACGAACCTGGCGGCGGCCCAAGACCTCATCCATCCCGACATGACGGGGACGCTGACGGTCACCCAGGCGTAGCCCGTCCCAGGGCGCGAACAAATCTCGTTAACTTCCCATGAAACCGGGGGCGTTAAGCCGTTCGTCTGATAGCCTCCTATTCCGTGGCCAAGCATATTTTTGTTACGGGTGGGGTTGCTTCTAGCCTCGGCAAGGGCCTCACTGCCGCCTCTCTGGGCCGCCTTCTGAAGTACCGGGGCCTCCGGGTCACCATGCAGAAACTCGACCCCTACATCAACGTCGACCCCGGCACGATGAGCCCCTTCCAGCACGGCGAGGTCTTCGTCACCGACGACGGCGCCGAGACCGACCTGGATCTTGGCCACTACGAGCGGTTCATCGACGAGAACCTGCACCGCTCCTCCAACGTCACCACGGGCGCCATCTACCAGTCGGTCATCGCCAAGGAGCGCCGCGGCGACTACCTCGGCGACACCGTCCAGGTCATCCCGCACATCACCAACGAGATCAAGGACCGCATCCTCAGGGTCGGACAGGCCGCCGAAGCCGAGGTTGTGATCACCGAGGTCGGCGGAACCGTGGGCGACATCGAGTCCCTCCCGTTCCTGGAAGCCATCCGCCAGCTGCGCCTCGAGGTCGGCCGGGAGAACGTCTGTTACGTCCACGTGACCCTGGCGCCGTACATCGGCCCGTCGGGGGAGCTGAAGACCAAGCCCACCCAGCACTCGGTGCGGGAGTTGCGGAGCATCGGTATCCAGCCCGACGCCCTGGTCCTGCGGAGCGACCGGGAGATCTCCCTGAAGCTCAAGCAGAAGATCTCGCTTCTGTGCGACGTGGAGATCGGCGGAATCGCCTCGGCGGCCGACACCACCAACATCTACCGCATCCCCCTGGTCCTGCGGGACGAGGGCCTGGACGAGTTCGTCCTGAAGCACCTGCAGATCAAGCGGGACCCGCCGGACCTCAGCGAGTGGGAGGCGCTGGTCGAACGGATCGAGCACCCCAAGGGCAAGGTCCGGATCGGCCTGTTCGGCAAGTACGTCGACCTGCCCGACGCCTACCTGTCGGTGATCGAGGCGGTCAAGGCCGGCGGCTACGCGGTCGGTTCCGACGTCGAGATCGTGTGGATCGCCTCGGACGAGAAGACGATCGAGAAGTCCGACCCGGACCAGATGGCCCTGCCGCACCTGACGACCGGCGGCTACGAGACGATCATGAGCCTGGACGGCGTTCTCGTCCCCGGCGGCTTCGGCATCCGGGGCATCGAGGGCAAGATCGACGCAGTCCGGGTCGCCCGGGAGCAGGGGATCCCGTTCCTCGGCCTCTGCCTGGGGCTGCAGTGTGCGGTGATCGAGTTTGCCCGCAACGTCGCCGGACTCTCGGGCGCCAACTCCACCGAGTTCGACGAGATGACCGCCCACCCGGTGATCGACCTGCTGCCCGAGCAGGAGGAGGTCTACGAGAAGGGCGGCTCCATGCGCCTGGGCCTGTGGCCGTGCCGGCTGTACAAGGGGAGCCGGGCCCACGAGGTCTACGGCCAGGAGGTCATCTACGAGCGACACCGCCACCGCTACGAGGTCAACTCCGCCTACCACTCCACCCTCCAGGAGCACGGGCTGGCGTTCAGCGGGACCTCGCCCGACGGCCGCCTGGTGGAGATCGTCGAGCTTCCCGACCACCCGTTCTTCATGGCGTCGCAGTTCCACCCCGAGTTCAAGTCCCGCCCCAACCGTGCCCACCCGCTGTTCCGGGAGTTCGTGGCGGCCGCCGTCCGCCGGGCCATCGACCGCGGGGAGTTCAACGACCCCACCGTCGACGCCTCCGAGGTCGCCGCGGACCCGGTTTCAACTCCCTCCAAATAGCCGTTCAGTCGTAGCTACAATCGAAGAGTGACCGGCCACCGCGAAACCCTTAGCTCCGAGACCGTCTACGACGCCGGCTTCTTCCAGGTGGTCAAGGAGGAGGTGAAGCTCCCCAACGGCGACAGTCACGATTACCACTGGTGCAAACACCCCGGCGCGGTGGCCGTGGTCCCGGTCGACGAGGACGGACGCATCCTGATGGTCCGCCAGTTCCGCCAGGCGTGCGACGACATGCTGCTGGAGATCCCCGCCGGCAAGATCGACCCCGGCGAGGACCCCTGGGTCTGCGGCCGCCGTGAGCTCAAGGAGGAGACCGGCTACGAGTGCGGCGACCTCGACCTCCTGAGCAGCTTCTACCCGAGCCCCGGCATGACGGACGAGAAGACCCATGTCTTTGTCGGCCGGGAGCTGAAGATCGTCGCCCCGGCGCCCACGCACGACGGGGGAGAGCCGATCTCCATGGAGTGGATGGGCAGCGAGGAGGCGTTCCAGGCCATAGAGGACGGCCGGATCGTCGACGGTAAGAGCATCATCGGCATCACGCTGTACCAGATGATGCTGGCCAAGCACGAGCTTCACGAATGATTGTAGGGGTCCCCACCGAGCTCAAGAACCACGAGTACCGGGTGGCGCTCACCCCCGCAGGCGCCAGGGAGCTGACCTCGGCCGGTCACCAGGTGCTGGTAGAGACCGGCGCCGGGGCCGGGTCCCGCCTTCCCGACGAGGTCTACGTGGCCGCGGGAGCCACCATGACCGATGTCGACGACGTCTGGGCCCGCTCCGACATGATCCTCAAGGTCAAGGAGCCGGTTGCCGCCGAGTTTCACCGAATGCGGGCCGGCCAGATCCTGTTCACCTATCTGCATCTTGCAGCCAGCCTGGAGGTGACCCAGGCGATGCTCGACTCCGGTATCGCCGGGGTGGCCTACGAAACCGTCCAGGACTCCCAGGGCCGCTTGCCGCTGCTGGCGCCGATGAGCGAGGTCGCCGGACGGATGGCGCCCCAGGTCGGGGCGACCCTGCTGGAGAAGGAGCACGGCGGGCGGGGGATCCTGCTCGGCGGCGTCTCCGGCGTGCACCCGGCGAAGGTCATCGTGCTCGGTGCCGGAATGGCCGGAGCGAACGCCGCCTGGCTCGCCCAGGGCATGGAGGCCGAGGTGATCGTGCTCGATCGCAGCATCGACCGCCTGCGCTACATCGACTCCATCCACAAAGGCCGCATTCTCACCCTGATGTCGAACCAGACGACCATCGAGGAGTCGGTGCTCTCCGCCGACCTGGTGATCGGCGCGGTGCTGATCCCAGGAGCCCTGGCGCCGCACCTGGTGAGCAAGGAGCAGATCCTGGCGATGAAGCCGGGGGCGGTGGTGATCGACATATCCGTCGACCAGGGCGGCTGCTTCGAGACCTCCCGGATGACCACCCACTCCGACCCGACCTACGTGGTGGGCGAGGTGGTGCATTACTGCGTCGGGAACATGCCGGGGGCGGTGCCGCACACCTCGACCTACGCCCTGACCAACGCCACGCTGCACTACGCGTTGGACCTGGCGAACAAGGGCCTGGTTCGGGCATGCACGGAGGATCCGGCGCTGGCGAAGGGGTTGAACACGCTGAACGGCGTGCTGGTGAACGAGCCGGTGGCCGAGGCCCACGGCATGGACTACCGGCCGGCCTCGGAGGTTTTCTAGCGCGCCGTGCCCGTTGCGGTTCGGGAGGACGGGCTGAGCGTGTGGTCGTTCACCAACCCCGCCTTGGCGGTGTGACGATCCGCCGCTTGTCTGGCAAGGAACGAATTCCATGGATCGAGGTCGGGCGGGTTGAGGCCTGCTGGGCGGTTCTTTGGGAAGGCCGCCCGCTCGTCGTGGTTCATACCGAACGGTGGAGCCGAAATCAGGGTCGTCGGCGATTGTCCTATGAGAGTGACCACGATCCCGAATTGAAAAGGGCCTAACCCCATAGACTCGCAACCATGACGCTCGATGAAGCTCTCGAACAGCTCAAAGCTCTCAGCAACGAGAGGACTCGGGCCTACAACGCCAAACACGGTGCCGGCGACAATCAATTCGGCGTCAAGGCCGGCGACATTCGGGTGCTGGCGAAGACAATCAAGACCGACCATGAGCTGGCCATGGCCCTCTGGGGGACCGGGAACCTCGACGCCCAGCTACTGGCGATCCTTCTGATCAAGCCAAAGAATCTGTCGGCCGAAGATTTGGATCGGATGGTTCGGACCGTCACTTTCGAGCACGTGGCGGACTGGTTCATCTCGTATGTGGTCAAGAAGCACGCCGCGAAGGAGGCCCTTCGCCGGCAATGGATGGCCGCAGACGACCGCTGGGCCGCCCGCGCCGGATGGAGCCTCACCGCCGAGCGGGTGGCCAGGAGCCCGGAAGGGCTCGACCTGACCGGGTTGCTGGATCGCATCGAGTCCGAGATGGGGGGCGCCGATCCCGTGGTGCAGTGGACGATGAACACCACCCTCGCGGAGATCGGCATCCACTTCTCCAAACTCCGTGAGCGGGCCATCGCCACCGGAGAGAGGTTGGGGATCTACCGGGACTACCCCGTTTCTAAGGGTTGCACCTCACCGTTTGCCCCGATCTGGATCAGGGAAATGGTCGGCCGGCAGAATTGAGGGACACGCTCGTCGCCTGCCGGTTCGGTCCGACCGCTCTGCCACATACCTGGCAAGGTTCTCAAGCGACGATCGAAGACCTTCGTCGTGGTCGGCCTGGGTGACACCTGGAGGGACGTTCTCGGCAGTGACAGTGACTCTTGTTCCCGACTGGACCGCCTCGAATGACCAGGTCATGACCATCTCGCCGGCGATCGAGGCATCGTTCGACTCGAATTCGACGGTCTGAACTATGCGCTTGGAGGGCTCAAGCGACACGAAGCGACCCGTGCTGATATCCGTGCTGCTCGTGGTTTTGCCTGAATTGGATCCGGCGTTTTCAACGTAGGTGAGTTCGATCCGGTAGCGACCTCCCTCGCGAAAGTCGTATTCGAGCGCCCGGCCGGTCATGTCACCGGGCGGGAGCCACGCCATGAACGAGCCGGCGTCGGAAAACGTTCGATACACCGAGGCGGTCTCGGCTTCGACGACAAGGGATGCACGGTCTGTTCGACCCCTGGAGGCTCCCGGCATTGCGGAACAGTACCACCGGAAACCGCCCGGCGACCATGCGGGTCGAGCATCCTCGGTTCGGTTAGGAGTATAAAGAAGCCCGCCAAAGTCACCGTGAGGAGCCATGAATAACGCCGTCAGCGACCTCGTAGCGATGATCCTGGTCCTCGCCGGGCTGACGAGCGGGGTGACTCCGGGTGTGACCCCCGGGGCGCCGGCGTCCCCACCGGCCATTATGTCTTCGGCGGCCGCTCCGACGTGCCCGCTTACCGGCGTCGATGCCGGCGCCACCGACCTCTCCAGGCCGGTTCATGCAGTGAAGATCGACAACGCCCCCAAAGCGAGGCCCCAGGTGGGCATGCCGCAGGCCGACGTCGTGTACGAGGAGCTTGTCGAGGGAGGACTGACCCGCTTCCTGGTCGTGCTCCACTGCCAGAGCGCTCCGCGCCTCGGGCCGATCCGCAGCGCCCGGCTCGTCGACCCAGATCTGTTGATCCCATACGCTCCGGTCCTCTTCGGGTACTCGGGCGCCGCCCCTCCGGTGCTGGCCAAAGTCCGGTCGACCCCCGGGGTCATCAACCTCGTGCACGGGGGCAACGGGCCGGCGTATCAGCGGTCGGGCGCAAGGCCGGCGCCCCACAACCTGTACACCTCGACCGACGCTTTGCTCGCCCGTCCGGCAGCGCAGGGGGTCAAGGGTCCTCCGACTACCGGCTACACCTTCGATCCCGGGTTGCTCGCCGCCTCCCCGACGGCCGGGGGTAGCGGCGTCGACCTGTCGTACTCGAGGGCCAGCTCGGCGGGATACACCTACGACGCCGCATCCCAGAAGTACCTTCGTTCGCAGGGTGGCAGGCCCCACACCGACGAATCCGGCGCCCAGCTGAGCGCCACGAACGTCCTGGTATTCAAGGTTCCGGTCCAGATCGTCGGGGGCTCGCCCCACATCGGGGTCACGGGGGAGGGCGAGGCCACGGTTCTCAGGGGCGGCCAGGCGGTCCAGGGAAAGTGGCGGCGTGCGAGCGTCAACGACCACTTCACCCTCGTCGACAATGCGGGCCAGCCGGTCAACCTTGCGCCGGGCAACATCTGGATCAACCTGGTGCCCTCGGACAGGTCGGTCGCCCTCAGGTAGTTGTCCGCATCGGGGGGCTGCGATTCTTGCGTCGCCCATGCTCCGCTGATAGCGTCGGACGCGTGATATCCGGGCTGGGGCCCTCGCTCTCGTCGCTGCGACGCTGCTCGCTGACAATTATCCTTCTGGCGGTTTTCGTGCTGGTGCTGCCGGGCCCGGCTGCGCGCGCCGACGACCTCGACGCCATCCGCAAACAGCTGGCCGACGCCAACGCCCAGACCGCCCGGGTGCTCAACGAGATCAAGTCTCTGGACAGCAAGACCTTCGCCGTGAACCGGTCGATCGCCAAAGACGAGAAGGAGGTCGGCCAGACCGAGTCCCGCATCCGGAGCGCCGAGGCGCACGTGAGGGAGCTCGAAGGCCAGATCCAGCTGATCCGCAAGTCGGCCAACGTCCGGGCGGTGCGGATGTACAAGAACGGCCCGGGGAGCATTCTCGCCCCGCTGTTCACGTCGACCACCATGACCGACCTGTCCAAGCTCGGGATGTTCTGGGAGAGCCTGGCGGAGAAGGACGGAAAGTCGCTCGACGAGGCGACCAGGCTTCGGGGCCAGCGGGACGAGGAGAAAGCGGCCCTGGCGAAGACGGTCGCCAACCTCGAGGCGCGGGTGAAGAGCCTCGACGCCCAGCGCGCAAGCCTCAAAACCGCCCGGGAGAAGAGGGCCGGGTCACTCCAGGAACTCAAGGTTGCCATCCAGAACGCCATGGACGCCGAGAAGAAGGTTCTGGCTGCCCGGGCCGCAGCCATCAAGAAGCCGACGCCGGGTCCGTGCACACCGGGCCTCCCGGCGCGGGACCAACGGCTGGCCGCGCTACTGAGCTGGATCGCGCCGGACAAGGTGGGACCCACCGGGGTCGTCACATCGGGCGACGCCTCCTGGTACGGTCCCGGCTTCGACGGCTGCCGGAGCGCCAGCGGCGCCACCTTCAAAGCCGCGCAGCTGACGGCGGCCAGCATCTCCCTGCCGCTCGGCACGATCCTCAAGGTGACCCGGGGAGGTAGGGCGACCACGGTCGTCATAACCGACCGCGGCCCCTACGCCCACGGGCGTGTGCTCGACCTGTCGCAGGCGGCGGCCCAGGCCATTGGACTGGGGGCCGGAACGGTCGACATGGAGATCCTTCTGCCTACGGAACCGGCCCCACCGTTCCCCTGAGCGCGTAATCCCGCACCAGTTTCACCAAAGGCATATGCTTCCATGAGGTGTTGAAGCGCTTTTACCAGCGCGATCGGAACGACCTAAGAAGCTGGTTGATTCGATCCCCACGCCCCGGCTCTACTGGAAGGACACGGCTTTGCTAGAAGAGGACCTGCTGGTAGCACAAAAGAACCTCCGTGAGGAAGAAGCCATCGTGCTGGCAGAGCTTGCCGACCTTGGTTTCACTGCCGACGGAAAAGTGGACATCCACCTCGACGAGGGTTTTGCCGACGCCGCCCAGACCACCTCGGAGCGGGCTCGGGTCCTCAGCCTGGCCGAAGGACTCCAGCAGAGGCTGGAGGACGTCCAGGGCGCCCTGACCCGGATCGAGAAGGGGACCTACGGCAAGTGCGAGGGCTGCGGCAACAACATACCGCCCGAGCGCCTCGAGGCTATCCCTGCCGCCAAGCTGTGCATGACCTGCAAGAGCAAGATCAAGCGGTAGGCCCTTACTGCGGCTCCACGGCCGCAACCGCAATCTGTTTTCCGTAGGTCTTTGTATTGGGTTCTTTCGCGACTTAGTATTTGCCGCCCCAGCGAAAATTGTCGACAAGGCGGTTTGTGGATATTTCAGAAGTGAACTCGAACCCGTTCTCCACGCCCAATCTTCTGGCGGATCTGTTCCCGCCCGACGACGTTGCCGACGACGAGCCCCAGCTCCCCGTTCCGGCGGCTCCGGCGCCCGTCGCCGCTTCGGCCACACCCCCTGCCGCCCCGGGCAGGCCGGCGCCGGCGAAAATCTCCAGGGCCTCCGCGAAGCGGGCGGTCAAGGCCCCCGCCAAGAAGCCGGCGAAGAAGCAGGCGTTGGCCCAGGAACCGGCGGCTGCCGCCCCGACCCGGGCTCCCTGGGAGGAACGAGGGTCGTACCGTGCGCTCGGGCAGATCGTCGCAGTGGTAAATCAGAAGGGCGGGGTCGGCAAGACCACCAGCACCATCAACCTGGGCGCCGCACTGGCGGAGCAGGGCTCACGGGTTCTGCTGGTCGACTTCGACCCCCAGGGGGCGCTATCGGTAGGCCTGGGCCTCAACCCGAACGAGATTGAGGTCAGCGTGTACGACCTCCTCCTGGACCGGACGGTCGGCCTTTCCGACGTCGTAGCGGCCAGCAGGGTTCCGGGCTTGGACCTGGTCCCCTCCAACATCGACCTCTCCGCAGCCGAGGTGGTCCTCGTCACCGAGGTGGCCCGGGAGCAGCTGCTCAAGCGTTGCCTGGAGCCGGCGCAGCAGATCTACGACTACATCCTGATCGACTGCCCGCCGTCGCTCGGTTTGTTGACGGTCAACGCCCTCACCGCAGCCAACTCGGTGATCATCCCGCTCGAGTGCGAGTACTTCGCGCTCCGGGGCATGGCGCTGCTGATGGACACGGTCGCCAAGGTTCAGGAGCGGCTGAACCCGCAACTCGAGGTGCTGGGCATCGTAGCCACAATGCTGGAGGCCCGAACCATCCACGGCAGGGAGGTTCTCAGCCGGGTGGGGGAGGCGTTCGGCGACAAGCTCTTCAAGACCGTCATCCACAAGACCATCAAGTTTTCGGAGGGGTCCGTGGCCGGTGTGCCGATCCTGGCTTACGCTCCCTCGTCCAACGGCGCCCAGGAGTACCGTGACCTCGGCAGGGAAGTGATGTCGCGTGCCTCGTAGAGCGAGCCTCCCCGGCGCAGACCTGCTCTTCGGTGAGCCCAGGGCTGCCCGTACCGAGGAGCCCGCCAAACCCGCAGCGGTGAAGTCCGCTGTGGAGGCCCAGGTCGCCGCGGAATCGGTCGAGCCTTCGGTCCAGCCCCCGGCGCAAGCCCCGAAAGCGTCGCCGGCTAAGGTCTCCGCCCCGCGTCCCCGGCACGAGGAGAAGGTCACCTTCTACTGCACCGACTCGGACCTCACCCGCCTGGAGGCCGCGAGGCTGGACCTTCGGGCCAACCACCGTCTGGCCTCCGACCGGGGCCGCATCGTCAGGGCGGCCATCGCCGAGATCCTCGACGACTTTGACGCCAGGGGAGCGAACTCGCTCCTGGTGAAGCGCCTCTCCTCCGAGTAGCAGCAAGCTCGAATCCACTTGTCTACAAGTCCCTCTCTGAGCGCGCCCAAATTGACTTGTCGACAAGTCGTCAAATGGCCCGGCTGGGCACAATATTCCGAACCTGAGACTAAGGGTCAAGTGGAACGTGAGGTTTTATAACCTTAAAGGATTGGTAAAGGTATGGAAAAATCCACTCGGCAACGAGTCGGGAAGGGAACTTGTCCACAAGGCGCCTTATCTCCAAGTCCCCTGCGATTTGTGCCTGGAAGCGAACCCATTTGCCCGTCTTGACACACCTGGTTCTACCGGGTACCTTACGAGACAAGGTATGGGGTGAGGCAGGAGTAAGCCGATGGGATCGGAAGACGAAGGAATCCAACGGGAGCTTTCCAGGGGAACCATGGAACTGGCGGTGCTTGCGTTGATCGAAGCTCGAAAGCGCTACGGGTACGACCTGCTGACGTCGCTCGGGAGCGCCTCGGATGGATCTATCGCCATCAAGGAAGGGACTCTCTACCCGGCGCTGCACCGGATGGAGGACGCCGGGTACATCTCGGCGTCGTGGGAGGCGGAGGGCCGTGCGGCTCCCCGCAAGTACTACTCGATAACAACCCAGGGCAAAGCCCGGCTGGAGGCACTGCGCACCGAGTGGCTGCGCCTGGCGTCGGGTATGGAGAGGCTGCTCAACGGAGGGGCAAGGTCATGAACGAGAACTACCTGAACGAGTTCCAACGCTGGACGGCGGGGCCCAAGGAGCGCCGGGAGGCTCTGAGCGCCGAGTTCTCGGAGCACCTGCAGGCGGCGGACGCTGCAGGGGAGCTGGGCTCCACGCTGGAGCGCCTCGGTCCTCCTCGCGACGCGGCTAAGGCGTTCGCGGCCGGCCACAGCCTCAGGCCGGCGCCGCTCCCGCGCCGGGTTGTGGCGGCGCTGATAGATGTCGCCATTCCCATCGGAGCGGTGCTTGCCCTGGTTGCGATCGGAACCTTTCTCAGCTCTGAGAACGCCGGGCTCTTCGCCGAGTTCGGCCGTGACGTGGCGGCCGAGCGCGAGCCGACCTGGGGGCTGGCTCAGTCCCTGGGCGCCCTGGTGGCCGTACTGGCGATGACGTGGTGGGTGGTCGGACTGACGGTGATGGAGTGGAAGTTCGGCCGCGGCCCCGGCAAAGCCGCTATGGGCCTGCGAGTGGTGACCGAGGAGGGCATCGCTCCGTCGTTCGGGCAGGTCGTGGTCCGCCGGCTGACCCTGGTCTTCTCGGGACCCCTTCAACTGATCGACTGGGCGTTCGCCCTGTTCGACCCCCGCCGCCAACGTGCGGTTGAGAAGCTGGCGCACACCATGGTCATCCAGGACGAGGGCGTTGAACCTCAGCCGGCGGGAGAAATGCGGCGGGTAGTGAGCAACGGAGCCTAAGCCCCGACGAGGATCAGGATGGCCCGGGCGCAGGCGTTGACCACCGGCCCGGCGAATCTCGGGAACAGGATGAACCCGACCAGCAGCAGGATCACGAAGCCCCACTTGTCGAGGAAGAACACGATGTGCTGCTTGCTCGGCGGCAGCAGGGCGCTCATGATCCGGGAACCGTCAAGGGGTGGGATAGGGAGAAGGTTGAACAGGGCAAGGGTGATGTTCAGGGTCAGGCTGATCTCCAAAAACCGCCCCCAGAGGCCTGCAGCGCCCGTAAATTCCGCCCCGCTGCGGACGAAGAGCACCAGCAGGAACGCGCTGACGATCGCCAGGATGACGTTGACCACCGGCCCGGCGATTCCGACGATCGCCGCACCGAAGCGGGCGCTCCGTAGCTTGTTGGGCGCAAAGGGGACCGGCTTGCCCCAGCCGAACCCGACCATGACCAGCATGAAGGTGCCGACGGGGTCCAGGTGGGACTTAGGATTGAGGGTCAGCCGGCCGGCCAGCTTGGCCGTGGGGTCGCCCTGAAGGGTGGCCGCCAGAGCATGCCCGTACTCGTGCAGAGACAGGGCGATGATGAAGACCAGCGAAAGTAGGATGAACCCGGCGATGTCGGGCGGGTTACTGAAGAGGTATCGAAGCACTTAACCTTAAGCATAAGGGCAGCTACCAAACAGAAGGTTTCAAGATGGCCAGAGTCTTTTCCGGAGTGCAGCCGACCGCCGATGCGCCGCATCTCGGCAACTACATCGGCGCTTTCCGCCAGTGGGTGGCGCTCCAGGAGCAGCACGAGTGCATCTTCTGCGTCGTCGACCTCCACAGCCTGACGATGCCCTGGGACCCCAAGCTGCTCGGCAAGCGCTCCCGATCCGCGGCAGCCAGCCTCATCGCTTCCGGCATCGACCCCGAGCGATCCGTCCTCTTTCTGCAGAGCGAGGTCCAGGAGCACACCGAGCTGGCTTGGCTCCTCACCTGCGTCTCCCGGATGGGGGAGTTGAGCCGGATGACCCAGTTCAAAGACAAGAGCCGCAACACCGAAAACGAGTCGATAGGCACCGGCCTGTACATGTATCCGGTGCTGATGGCGGCCGACGTACTGGTCTACCGGGGCGAGCTGGTGCCGGTGGGCGACGACCAGCGCCAGCACCTGGAGCTGATGCGGGACATCGCCGAGCGTTTCAACCGGACCTTCGGAGAGACCTTCCCGGTCCCCGACCCCTACATCCCGGCCGACGGCGCCCGGATCATGGGCCTGGACGACCCGTCCTACAAGATGACCAAAAGCACCGACCGGCCGAACAACCTGATCTGGATGAACGACCCCCCCGAGGTGGTGCGCAAGAAGATCATGCGGGCGGTCACCGACTCCGGCAAGGAGGTCGTCGCCTCCCCGGACAAGCCGGCGATCACCAACCTGCTGACCATCTACTCGGCCGTCACCGAGCGGCCGGTCTCCGAGATCGAGCAGGAGTACGCCGGCAAGGGGTACGGCGACTTCAAGAAGGGGCTGGCCCAGGCGGTGGTCGACTTCCTCGGGCCGTTCCGCGCCCGGTACCTGGAGATCCTCGATGACCCCGGCCAGCTCGACAAGATCCTCGACGCCGGCGCCGCCCAGGCCCGGGAGATGGCGCAGGAGACCATGCACGTGGTCCGGGACCGGGTCGGGCTGAGGCGCTCCTAAATACCGGCGGCCCTTCCCTTCGCTGGCTATTGTTGAACCCGTGACCTACGCCGTAAAGCTGGACGTGTTCGAGGGGCCGCTGGACCTTCTCCTCCACCTGATCTCCAAGGAGCGGGTGAACGTCGCCGACATCTGCATCGCCGACGTCACCGAGGAGTACCTGCGGGCGACGGCCGCCCTGGGCGAGGTGGACCTGGAGACCGCTTCGAGCTTTTTGATCCTGGCCGCCACCCTCCTCGAGCTCAAGTCGCTGAAGCTGCTGCCCAACCGTTCCACCGTCGACCCGGAGCTCCGGCTGCTCCTGGAGGAGCGGGACCGTCTGCTCCACAAGCTGGTGGTCTACGCCACCTTCAAGAAGGTCGCCGTGCGGCTCGAAGCCCGGATGTCGGCCAACACGGGCTTCCACTCCCGGACCGCCGAGCTGCCCGAAGAACTGGTCCCGGCGGCCCCGGACATCTTCCGGGGGCTGACCGCCGAGAAGCTGGCCCGCGCTGCGGTCCGGGCGTTAACCCCGCCCGAAAGGCCGTCGGTCGACACGTCGCACATCACCCGGATCACCGTCAGCCTCGAGGAGATGGTCGAACAGCTGCGGGCCCGAATGGAGCGGGAGAGGTCGGGCTCGTTCCGGGAGATCTGCCGCACGGCTCAGAGCCGGATCGACGTAGTGATCGCCCTGCTGGCGGTTCTGGAGCTGTTCAAGAGCCAGACTGTCGACCTCGAGCAGGATGACCCGTTCGGCGAGATTGCGATCACCTACCGGCCCGAAGCGTCCGGGGCGGCGTGATGGAAGACCTTTTGAGGCACCTGGAGGCGGTGCTCTTCATCGCCGACGAGCCGGTCCCCACCGCCGACCTGGCGGTCCTGTTCGAGCTCCCGTCCCATCGGATCGAGGAGCTGCTGACCGCCCTGGCGACCGGCTACGAGGAGTCCCGGCGCGGGATTGTCCTCCGGTCGGTCGGCGGGGGGTGGCGGCTGGCGACCCACCCCGAGTCGGCGCCGTACCTGGAGCGGTTTGTCGGGGAGCAGCGCCACGGGCGGCTCAGCCAGGCGGCCCTCGAGACGCTGGCAATCGTGGCCTACCGGCAGCCGATCTCGCGCGGCCAGCTGGCCGAAATCCGAGGCGTCTCAAGCGACGGCGTGCTGCGGACCCTGATCGCCCGGGGGGTGGTCGAGGAGGTCGGGCGTGACCCCGGGCCCGGCCAGGCGATCCTCTACGGCACCTCCCGGCTGTTCCTGGAGCGGTTGGGGCTAAACGACCTCTCGGACCTCCCGGCACTGGCGGAATTCATGCCCGACACCAAAGCTGTGGAGCGAATGGAGTCTGGACTCGGTCCCGGTCTGTAGTCTGGGGGGGTGAACAATCCACGCCCGCCCGCCAGGGGCGGCAAACCTCCCTTCGCCAAACGCCCACCGAACAAGGGTGGCCGCCCGTCGTACGACGATTCACCCAGACCCGCCGGTTCCGGCCGCAGCCGGACCTCCTCGGACGCCAAGCCGGGTTACGGCCAGCGGGGCGCCTCGGACTCCCGCCCCAGGTCCGAAGGCTCATCGGACTTCCGGCCCGGCCCCTCCCGGCCGCGGTCCTCCGACCGCAGCGGACCGTCCGATTTCAGGGACGGCCCCTCCCGGTCCCGAACTTCGGACCGCGGCGACCGGCCTGACTCCAGAGGGGGACCGCCCCGGTCGCGGCCCCCCGAAGGCGGCTCATCGGACTTTCGGTCCGGCCCGCCCCGGCCTCGCTCCTCGGATCGCCCGGGTAGCTCCGACCGCAGGCCCTCCGGGCCGGGGCCCCGCGACCAGCGGAGCAGGCCCTCTGACCGCAGCGCGGGATACCCCAAACGGGACGATCGCGCTTCCGGCTACGGCCGTCCGGAATCGGGAGGCACCAAACCTTCGCACTCCCGGCCCCGCCCGGCCCCCCGGGACGATTTCGCCCCCGAGCCCCGTAGCGGGCCGGCTCCCACCGCCTACGCCGGCTCGTCCCAAACCATCCAGAGCTCGACGACCGAAGGCGCCTCTCGCCCGGCAGCCAACCGCAAACCGGCCGGGAGTGGCGCCGGGCCGCGCCCCAAGCCGGCCCAGAAGCGGCAGCCCGCCGGCCGGGCGCCCCGCAAGGATCCCGTACGCCCTTCCGCCCCCCGCAAGCCCGCCGCCCGATCGTCGTCCGAGGTTCCGCCCCGAAAGCGGGCGACTGCTGCTTCTGACGCCCCCCTGGAAGGGACCCGCATCCAAAAGGTCCTGTCGGAGGCCGGTATCGCCTCCCGCCGGGTGGCCGAGGACATGATCCGCCAGGGCCGGGTCATCGTGAACGGGGACTTCGCGGACCTGGGCCAGAGGATCGACCCTGCGGTCGACCGGGTCGAGGTCGACCATCTGCGGGTGCAGCTCGACCCGACCAAGCAGTACTTCCTGTTGAACAAGCCCGAAGGCGTTATAACCACCACCAGCGACCCCGAAGGGCGTACGACGGTTCTGGACGTCATCGGCATCCACGAGAGGGTCTTCCCGGTCGGCCGCCTGGACATCGCCACCGAGGGGCTGCTGCTGCTCACGAACGACGGCGAGCTGACGCACCGGCTGACCCACCCCTCCTTCGAGGTGACCAAAACCTACGTCGCCGAGGTCGCCGGCACCATCGGAAAGGGCGTCATGCGCAAGCTCACCCAGACCGGGGTCGACCTGGGCGAGAAGGAGCTGTTTAAGGCCGACGCGGTCCGGATCCTCGGCTCCCGCAAGGGCCCCGGCGGCAACCGCAGCGTGGTCGAGCTGGAGGTCCACGAGGGTCCCAAGCACCTGGTCCGCCGGGTGATGGAGGCGGTCGACCGCCCGGTCCTGCGCCTGGTCCGGACGGGAATGGGGCCGGTGAAGCTCGGCCGGATGACCACCGGCTCCTACCGTCACCTCACTCAAGCCGAGGTGGACGCGCTGTATCGTGAAGTGGGCCTGTAAACCTTCAGGCTCACCCGAAGAGAGGGCTGAATTTCAATGTCACGAGTGAGGGGCCTGCGCGGCGCGACCACGGTTGCCGAGGACACCAAGCAGGAGGTCATGGACTCCACCGCCGAGCTGCTCCAGGCAATGATGGAGCGCAACGGTGTCGAACGGGACGACCTGGTGACGATCATCTTCACCGCCACCCCGGACATCACATCGGAGTTCCCCGCGGCGGCGGCCCGGTCCATCGGCATCTCCGACGTGCCGCTGTTGTGCGCCTGCGAGATCGACGTCAAGGGCTCAAAACCCCGGGTGATAAGGATCTTGATGCATATTTATACGGAAAAGAGTCTTGCCGAACTCCGGCACGTCTACCTCAAGGACACGCAGTCGCTCCGTACCGATCTACCTCAGTAGGACTTTCATGATCGAACGCAACCCCAAGGTCAACACCCTGGCCATAGTCGGCCTGGGTCTCATGGGCGGCTCACTAGGGCTCGCCTCACTCGAGCGCGGGCTCGCGGAGCGGGTGGTCGGCTTCGACCTCGACCCGGAGTCGGTCAGGCGGGCCCTGGATCGCAAGGCCATCACCCACGCCGCCCGCTCCCTCGCCGAGGCGGTGTCCGAGGCCGACCTGGTGGTGCTGGCCACCCCTGTGGGGTCGATCGGAGAGGTCTTCGCCGAGGCCGCGGCCTGGATGCCCGAAGGCTGTGTGGTCACCGACGTCGGCAGCACCAAAGCCGGCGTGGTGGAGGCGGTCACCCTCAGTGCCCCCGGGTCCGTGCACTTCATCGGGGGCCACCCCATGGCCGGGTCGGAGAAGGACGGCATCGAGGCGGCCACCCCCGACCTTTACGACGGATGTATCTGGATCCTCACGCCGACCGGGGCAACCTCGACCGAGGCTTACGGCAAGCTGATGCGTTTCCTGGCCGCGCTGGGCGCCCGGGTGCTGTCGCTGGATCCCGCCCGCCACGACGACGCGCTTGCCCTGACCAGCCACCTGCCCCAGCTACTGAGCAGCACCCTGATGGGGTTCGCCGCCGACGTGGCGAAGACCGGCGAGGGGCTGCCGCTGCTCACCGCCGGGGGCTTCCGGGACATGACCCGCATCGCCGGCAGCTCGCCCGACCTGTGGGTCGGCATCGTCCAGGAGAACCAGCCTGCCCTCTCATCGCTACTCAGGCGGTTCCTGGAGACGCTCGGCGAAGCCGCCGACGCGCTGGAGAACCACGACTGGTACCGCCTGCGGGCGATGCTCGCCGAAGCCCAGAGGGCGCGCCACGACCTTCCGGGCAAGCCCGGCCTGGAGCCCTCCGAGCTGGCCGAGATCCTGATCCCGGTGCCCGACCGCCCCGGCGTCCTGGCCGAGGTGACCACGACGGTGGGGGAGGCCGGCGTCAACATCGAGGACCTCAACATCCTCCACTCGGCGGAGGGGGGCCGCGGCGTGATCCACCTGGCGGTCAGCGGGGCCGCCAACGCCCGCACCGCCGCCGAGGCCCTGCAGAAAAAGGGCTACGAAACCGAGATCGAGTAGCCGGTGGACCAGACTTTTTCCCCGGTCTCCCGGCTCGACGGCCGGCTGACGATGCCGGCCGACAAGTCGATCGCCCACCGGGCGCTGATGTTCGCCGGCATGGCCGCGGGCACCAGCCGGATCACCGGGCAGATCTCAGGCGAGGACGTCAACTCCACCCGGCGATGCATGGAGGCGCTGGGTGTGGAGTTCACCGACGAGGCACCGGGAACGCTGATCGTGAAAGGGACCGGCTGGGAGGTACCGGAACCGGCGGCGCTCGACTGCGGCAACTCGGGGACCACGATGCGGCTTTTGTCGGGGGCCCTCGCCGGGCGCAAAGGCACTTTTACGCTTTCGGGCGACGATTCCTTGTCCCGCCGGCCGATGGACCGGGTCGCCGAACCGCTCCGTCTTATGGGGGCCAACGTGCGGACATCCGAGGGCGGCCGGCCGCCGCTGACGATCCGGGGCGGTTCCCTGAAGCCGGTCGTCTACCGGACCCCGGTACCCAGCGCCCAGGTGAAGTCGGCGATCCTGCTGGCCGGTCTGCAGGCAGATGGCCTGACCACGGTCCAGGAGGACTCGCCGTCCCGGGACCACACCGAACGCATCCTCGCCTGGCTCGGCTGCCGCATCCTCCGGACGGAAGGACAGGTGAGTGTGCAAGGCGGCGACCAGCTTTTCGGACACGGCGGTTTTGAGATGGAACTTCCCGGAGACCTCTCGTCGGCCGCCTTCTGGCTGGTGGCCGCCCTCCTTTCCCCGGCCGGGATGGTCGTTATCGAAGGGGTCGGCCTCAACCCCGGGCGCACCGGCATCATCGAAATCCTCGCCCTCATGGGGGCCGACCTCGGGCTCAATGCGAACCTGCCGGGCCCGGAGCCGGCCGGCACGCTTTTCGGACGCGCCTGCAAGCTGCGGTCAACCGAGGTTTCCGGCGACCGAATCCCGGCCGCGGTCGACGAGCTTCCACTGGTCGCCCTGGCCGCCACGCAGGCCGAAGGAACGACGGTCATCCGTGACGCTGCAGAGCTAAGAGTCAAAGAAACCGACCGCATAGCAGTCCTCGCCGAGGGCCTGCGGACATTAGGCGCTAAAGTGGAGGAGCGGCCGGACGGCTTGATCATCGAAGGGCCGACCCCGTTGACCGGCGGTGTGGTGCAGGCCGCGGGCGACCATCGCATGGCGCTGACCTTCGCCGTTGCGGGCCTGATTGCCCGGGAGCCGGTAACGGTCCAGGGCTGGGATGCCGCCTCCGTCTCCTACCCCGGATTCCTGGACGACCTCAAGAAAGTGGCCGGATGATCATTGCAGTCGACGGTCCCGCCGGGTCGGGCAAGAGCACGATCGCGGCGGCGGTGGCCAGGCGTTTGGAGATCAGCCACATCGACACGGGCGCCATGTACCGGGCGCTGGCCCTGAAGGTTCTACGCAGCGCGTTGGCTCCGGATAACGCGACGGCGGTGGCCCGGGTGCTTCCCGAGACGGAGATATCGGTCGGCAACGGCAGTGTCCTCCTGGACGGGGAACCGGTGGAGAAGTTGATTCGAACGCCCGAGGTGACTGCGGTCTCCTCGGTGGTGGCGCAGCACCAGCCGGTGCGGGTCTGGATGGTCGACCGGCAACGGCAGGTGGTCCACGGCACCCCCGGGGGAGCGGTGGTGGAGGGCCGGGACATAGGGACGGTCGTCCTGCCCGACGCCGACCTGAAGGTTTACCTGACCGCATCTCAGGAGCAGCGAGCTCGCCGGAGGGCGACCGAACGTGGGGCTTCCGAGGCCGAAGCCCTTTTGGAGGTCTCCAGCCGGGACGCCCGGGACATCTCACGGGAGCACTCGCCGCTCAGGGCCGCGGGTGACGCAGTGGTAATCGATACAACCGACCTCTCAATTGACCAGGTCGTCGACAGCGTTTTGCAAGCTATGAGAGAAAGGCAACACCCATGACCGAGCCAAACCTGCCCCGAGTGGCGGTGGTCGGCCGGCCCAACGTCGGCAAATCGACCCTGGTCAACCGGCTGGCGCAGCGGATGGACTCCATCGTCGGGCCGATGTCGGGGCTAACCCGTGACCGCTTGAGCGTCGAGGCCGAGTGGCGCGGCCGCAGCTTCATGCTGAACGACACCGGCGGCCTCATTGAGGAGGCTCTCGGCGCCGACGCCACGAAGACGATCACCGGCAAGGTCGCCTCGGCGGCTTTGGGCGCGATGGACTCCGCCGACGTGATCCTGTTCGTGGTCGACGGCCAGGCCGGCGTCACCGCCGACGAGCTGGCGCTGGTCAAGCGCCTGCGCCGGGTCAAGGCGCCGCTGATCGTCGTAGCCAACAAGATCGAGAACCGCGGCCAGGAGCAGCAGATCGCCGACCTGTGGAGCCTGGGCCTCGGCGAGCCGATGCCGGTTTCCGCCCTCCACGGCCGGGGGACCGGCGACCTTCTGGACAAGGTCTACGAGCTGCTCCCGCCTCCGGGCGAGGTGGAGGAGCGGGAGGAGATAGCCTGCATCGCCATCGTCGGACGGCCGAACGTCGGCAAGTCGGCACTGTTCAACCGGCTGATCGGCGAGGAGCGCAGCATCGTCCACGACGAGCCGGGCACGACCCGCGACTCGGTCGACTCCCTGCTGGAGGTCAACGGCAAGATGTACCGGTTCGTCGACACCGCAGGCATCCGCCGCCGGGCCAAGACCCACGAGGTCGAGATCTACAGCGCCAGCCGCACCCGGCAGGCGATTGCCCGGGCCGATCTCGCGATCCTGGTGGTCGACGCCGACGAGGGCGCTGCGGCGCAGGACCAGCGGATCGCCCGCCAGGTGGCCGACG